>NZ_JQCQ01000039.1 GCF_001437605.1 Pediococcus argentinicus | reverse complement strand
CGGCTTATTTGTAGTGGTTAATATTTATCGTAAGGTAAAGGCTATGCTTGACTAAACGTAGGAAATAGAGGTTGTGGGAAAACGATAGTTTTCTCAACCTCTATTTTTTAGGTTATTTAAGCGTTAATTTAACAACTGCTTCAACTCGAGCAGTTTGTGGGAACATATCAATTGATTGAATGTAGGCCACGTCGTACGACTTAGTTAGGCGAACTAGATCACGTGCTAGTGTTGATGGGTTACATGAAATGTAAACAAAGTGCTTTGGCTTAGTTTTAAGAATAGATGAAATTAAACGGTCATCCAAACCGACACGTGGTGGATCAACGACAAGTGAATCAGGTTTGAAGCCTTCTTTAGCCCAAAGTGGCATTAAACGTTCAGCACCACCATGCTCGTAATGAGCGTTGGTAATGCCGTTAGCTTTTGCATTGTCGTTAGCATCTTCGACAGATTCGGGGATGACATCCATTCCGCGAACTTCTTTAGCATGTTTAGCTAATGACAAACCGATTGTACCAACTCCAGAATATGCATCAATTAGATTGTCATTTTCAGAGAGTTCTAAGGCTTTTCGAGCTTCATCGTATAACTTTACCGTTTGCTTAGGATTAAGTTGGAAAAACGCACGTGCAGATAGTTTGAAAGTTAAACCATCTAATTTTTCAGTGATATATTCCTTACCATGCAATAGCCAAGTGTTGTCACCCCAAACCAATGAAGTCCGGCCAGGATTATGATTTTGCATAATTGAAACAATTTCAGGGAACTTCTCTAGTAAATCAGCGACAATATCTTCTTCGTGTGGAAGATCATATTCGTTAGTAACAAACACAACTTGAGCTTCGTTAGTTTCCATTGCGACACGGACAACCAATGTTTTAACTACACCTGTATCGCGTCGTTCGTCGTAAACAAAGACATTGTACTTTTCCAACAAGTCCACAACATAGCGAGTGATTGCTAATGTTAATGGGTGCTGAACGCTACATGTTTCGAGATCAACTAAATCATGACTGTTGGTTTTGTATAAACCAGCGGCAATTTTACCGTCAATCTTTCGAAATTGAAATTGAGACTTATTGCGGTATCCGGCTGGATCTTCCATGCCAATTGTTGGGCGAAGATCATATTGCTTGTAGCCTTCGGGACGGAATTTAGTCAGTGATTGTTTAATTACATCACGTTTGAATTCTAATTGAGCAGGGTATGCTAAATGTTCAAGTTCAAATCCACCAACTTCACCAGCGTAACTATCAACTGGTTCAACCCGGTCAGGAGAAGCTTGTTTAATCTTCACAACGACCCCATTCATATAACGAGGTTTAATCTCAGTAATCTTGGCAATTACCTTTTCACCGGGGAGTGCACCTTCGATGAAACAAATGGTACGTTCGAAGTAACCAATTCCTTCACCATTGATTCCCATACGCTTAATCTTAAGGGGAATCTCTTGTCCGACTTCTAAACGGCGTTTTTTAGGCGCTGCTTTTTTATTGTAACTAGGTTTCTTGTACATGTATTTTCCTCATTCTTTAAAATTGATTCTATAAGTTCCGCAAAATTTCGATTCCGGCTTGTTTAATCGTATCACCACGTGAACCGTTTTTGATAACGCTTGTTTGGTTTACAAATAAAATGATGCCCTTTTGATTATCACTAGACATTTGCATCCAATTACCAAAGTGATTATCAACTAGTGATCCGTAGACATTTTTAACATGATTTCGATTTCTAAAATAGAAACCACCAGCATATCCAGTGACTGATTTTGATTCTAAATGTGCTAAATACCCGTAATCAGCAGTATTTAAAATCTTACCATTTACCAGGCCAATTTGAAACTGGTAATAGTCTTCCGGAGTGGTGAACATGTTGCCTGCACCAACAATTGTTGAAACGAGACTATCTGATACTGCTGTTTCATTTTGATAATCGTTAGAGATAGCTTCATACGAGCGAGATTTGATAAAGTTATCTGGAACCGCGTGCCACATAAATGAATGTTTCAACTCAAGCGGTTCAATAATCCGCTTCTGCAAGTTATTGGCGTAAGAATCTCCAGTGATTTGTCTAATGATACCAGCTAATAGAATAAAGTTGTCATTATTATAGTTGAAAACTTTTGATTTTAAGCCAACCTTATTAATTCTAGTAATAGTAGCTGAGATGGCTGCATCTTCACTGAGTGTTGTTCCTAAGTCTACTTCATGGTCGGAATCCCTAATCCCGGAAGTTTGGGTTAGTAGATTTCCAAGCGAGATTGTTTCAGCTCCGATTAAATTAGGGAACCATGTTTCAATCGTTGTAAATTGACTGAGTGGTTGTCCTGAACCTTGAGACTCGTTTATCAGTTGAACCATCATGGCAGCCGTCATTGATTTTTGTAAAGACGCACTGGGATAAACTACCGCAGGATTATCATTCCTAATTTGATTAGTAAAGTCTGCTAGCCCAATACCAATCGATAAATTAATATTTCGATGCTGATCGACTAACACAACGCGTCCCTTTAAATGGTACTTTTTCATAGTGTCGCTAGTTTTATTAATTAACTCTTCCTCTGAAAGGTGCCGTTTAAATGGATTCCAACTTAATAAAGACCACACCATATGGATTCCTCCGAGTGGGTTTTGAATGTTTCTGATTTACCTATCAGTTTACAACAGAATTTTTGATAATAAAATGAACGAGCTTGAGATGAAAATGAGTGCTAACAAAATAACGATACTAGGATTTTAACTTAAGTTAAGTTACACTAGAATTTGTTAATTTTAAGGGGGCAACCGAATTGCAGCAACAACATATGTCAAAAGTAAAACAAATTTGGTTAATCGGATTCATGGGATTGGTCAGCGCAACAGGACCACTTTCAATGGATATGTATTTGCCAGGATTGCCTCAAATGCAACACTATTTTGGATCTTCGGCATCGATGCTTCAGCTAAGTATCACGTTCTGTTTAGTTGGACTAGCGGTAGGTCAATTATTTATTGGACCGCTGAGTGATCATATTGGACGTCGAATTCCATTGATGGTGGGATTTGCTTTGTATGGTTTAACTTCATTAGCCTGTGTCTTTGCGCCTAATATTTGGATTTTTATTTTACTCCGATTGATTCAGGGATTGGCCGGATCGACGGGACAGGTATTATCACGAGCAGTTGCCCGGGATATGTTTGAAGGCAAAGAACTAACTCGCTTTTATGCGATGTTGATGGCAGTTAACGGAGTATTTCCAATTATTTCGCCAATTATTGGTGGAATTCTGTTGCCATTTGTTCATTGGGAGGGGATTTTCATTCTCCTGTTTGTTATTGGAGTATTAACGGTGATTGGGATATTCTTCACGATTCCAGAAACATTGCCAACAGTAAGCCGTCGAGATGAACCAATTCTTAACAGTTTCAAATCAATGTTAAAAATGTTCAGTCATCGTCGATTTGTATTAATTGCACTCGTACAAGGATTGATTTTTGGAGCACTATTTAGTTACATTTCAGCTTCGTCATTTGTCTTTCAAAATTACTTCCACATGACAGTGGGACAATTCAGTTTCTTATATGCCATTAATGGATTGGGCATTATCTTAGGTAATAACTTACCGGGATATTTAACCGATTATATCAGTAACCAACGGATTTTAATGGGAGCATTAGTAGTTGGCCTCTTTGCTAGTGTACTCATGGTTGTCAGCTTGTTTGTGAATCCGATGGCCATTTTAGTTATTATTCCACTGTTCATTGTGATTTTCTGTGTGGGAATTGTGAATACTGTTGCAACTTCAATGGCAATGGGAATTGAAGGTCGTGAAAATGGTGGATCAGCTTCAGCAGTTCTTGGATTACTAATGAATATTATTGGGGCTTTAGCATCACCAATTGCCGGAGTAATGGGCGCTCATAGTTATGCTCCCATGGCAATTTTGATTTTTGGTTGTGAATTAAGTGGTTTATCACTATTTTATTTAGCAAACCGGGTTCGACGAGTAACTAACTGATACGTAAGGGTTTTGAACCAGGATTGTTCTTCAAATGTTACATCAATTGTAGTAAACTTAACTTTAAAGTAGGTGAAAAAATGGCAAAAGACATCAAAGCGGATGAATTTATTACCGGTTCAGACGTTGTCAGTAAAATAGAACGTATCGGAAGTTTAGCAACACTTGGTAATTGGGCAAAAGAAATGGAAAGAAATGGCCATGAATTTCAGCATGATGGTCGCGGTCGTCGAATCTATTCAGAAGACGACATGAAAATATTAGAAGAAATGAACCGCCTATTAGGCGAACGTCATACTTTAAAGCAAGCTGTTCAGGTTACTTTGGGTATGGATGATGGCGACGGGAAAGACCAAAAAGGTGATCAAAACAAACCTATGGTGCTCGACCACGCAATGCAAAAATTTATCGTTTCTCAAAATAAAGATATGGACGATTTGAAAAAGCTACTTACTAAAGTTGCTGAACAAAATCAGTCTTATCACGAAGAAAACCTACGTTTGGAAAAGAAGCTGGATGAGCTTGCTGAACAAAATAAGCAATTGCTTGAAGCTCCTAAAAAACAGGGTTGGTGGAAACGTCATTTTGGTTAAATACAAAAGGACTCATTTGAATGAGTCCTTTTTGTGTGGCTTAATAGTCGCCATTGGTGACTTTTTGTTTATCAATCACGCGACTGTTAAGGAACCAGTAATTATTCCAAGTTCAGAATCCAAGTGACTTTGTTATGTTTGGTATTAAAGCTACTAATAGGGCCTCCTAAATAGATACGGATCTATCTTAACGACAAAATAAATAATTAATTTAAGTAATAAACATTTTGATACATTATTGGCTTAGAAGGGGACAGGATCACATTTCCAAATCCGGAATGATGCATAGCATCTGGAAGCATTTGTGGTTCAATCGCTAGTCCGAGTTGAGAAGTCATTTTACGATTGCCATTAACAACAAAGTCGCCTTCAAATCCGGTTGATGAAAATACTACAAATGAGTTAGCGGATGTCTTAATTCGTAATTTACGTCCCGATTCAGGATCGAAAAGACTGAGTTGGGGATCATCAGATTTAGGATCAACTTTAAATGGTGTGTCTAAGCCACCATCAATTTCAGATAAGTGGCCACCCAAACTGACGGATGCATGAAAATCAAAAGGCGTGTTATCAACAGTTAAAAGATTTCCTGTTGGTACTTTATTTTCGTCTACTTCGGTAATATTATCAGAGTCAATTTTGAGTTCATGTTGTTCAATTGTTCGGGATGCATCTCCTGATAGATTAAAGTAGTTATGAGTTGTTGGATTAAATAGAGTTTGTTTTGAGGTATGCCCCATGTAAGTTATGGAGAATTGGTTCTGGTCGTTCAATCTAAAAATCACGTTCATAGTTAAATCGCCAGGATAGCCATTCTCGTTATCAGGACTGAAGTATTTTAATACTAGTCCGACTTCGTGTTCACGTGTAAATGAACTTACTTTAGTCCAGAGTGAGTAACTAATTGATGGATGATCTCCGCCGTGCATGCTATTTGGAGTGTTATTTTGATCAAGATTATAATCTCTCCAGGTGGCGTCTTTAATTCTGCCAGCTACTCGAGCGATGCTTGCCCCAAAGAAGTCATGATGCTTGAGATATTCTTGATGGTCCTTAAATCCTAAAACAATGTTAGCTACTTTGCCATATTTATCTGGAGTATTAATAGCAACTACCGTAGCTCCTAAAGTACTAATGGTTACCGAAATTTGGTTATCATTTGATAATGTATACCAGGTGGTTGGGTCAAAATGTTCAGATTCAATTTTCAAAATAAATGCCTCACAATCTATTGTATTTGTTAAATTGAGTCTAACATAATGAAAGCGATTTCAAAAGGTGCTATAAATACGCTGAAAGTATTGTAAGTATTTAAAATAAAGTGGCTATGTATCTATTGAACATAAAATGAGTTGATATTATAATGGCTATAGATTATGGAAAACATGTAACCACCAAACGCCAGACTAGTCGGAGCTAGTCTGGCGTTTTTTTACGTTTATTAAGTAAAAAGGGTGGGGTTGGAAGTTAGTTAGTCGCCTTTAATGTCGATTATGCTTATTCAACCAGTATAAGATAATCACCCGAACGATAAAATCAATTACATTGGTAATCAAAATGACGAGAACGGGTCCGATAATTATGGAAAACATAGTCTCCACCTTCCATCTGCCGTAAAATTCTACAGATGTAGGCGACTATATTTTAATTACGTGAAAGCCTTGAAAAAACTCTAAAATAAAGTCAGAGTATTAGCGTTGAATTGTTACTGTTTCCCCGTTATAATAAAGTTGTATTTGGGAGAGCATATAAACCACCAAACGCCAGACTAGGTGATGACTAGTCTGGCGTTTTTTTGACGTTTATTAAGTAAAACGGGTGGGGTTAAATGAGTCGCTTGTATTAATGCTGGTCATGATTGTGTAACCAATACAATATGATCATCCGAATCGTGATTTCAATGAAATGACTAATTAAAATCACTAAAACGGGCGCCCAAATTTGGGAAAACATCTATACCACCTCCCACCCGTCGTTGGTTTTTACGAATGGTAAGCGACCTATAAATTAAGTACGCAGATTTGTATATTTGGTTTTCAGACTATAAAAAAACGTCAACCGAGTTTTTACGATTGACGTTCAAAATTAAAATTTATTTTTGATTTTCTTTTTCATACATATATGCACGAGTCATTGGAAGAACACGACCGCTAGCACCCTTTGTTAGAAGGAATTGCATAACGTCAATGTTTCCAGATTCAAATGAAGCGGCACATGCTTGTAGATAGAGATCCCACATCCGAACGAAGCGTTCGTCAAACATTTCTGTGATTTCAGCACGATGTTTGTTGAAGTTTAAGTCCCAAATTTCGGTCGTCTTTTGATAGTGACGACGAAGTGGCTCTAAGTCATCAATTTGAAGACCACTTTCAATAATATGTTGAGTGTTTTCAATCAAACCAGGAACGTAGCCACCTGGGAAGATCCATTTGTTCAACCAACCATTGTTAGCTCCGCCTTGTTGACGAGTGATACCGTGGATTAAAGCCACACCATCGTTCTTAAGGTACTTAGCAACGTTGTTAAAGTAGATTCCTAAGTTTTCTTGGCCAACATGTTCGAACATCCCAACACTAGTGATGTAATCAAACTTTTCATCGCCAAGTTCACGGTAGTCTTCTAGACGAACTTCAGCGACACCACTTAAACCTTCGTCTTCGATTCGTTTGCTAACTAAGTTGTATTGTTCTTGACTAAGTGTGACACCAACAACTTTAAGATCAAATTCTTTAGCAGCAGTTAACATCAGAGTTCCCCAGCCACAACCGATATCAAGTAAAGTCTTGCCTGGTTTAGGATCCAATTTTTTAATGATATGACGTACTTTGTTCATTTGAGCAGTTTCAAGATCATCTTGATCTGTTTCAAAATATGCACATGAGTATGTCATGGTTGGATCTAACCATAAGCTGTAGAAATCATTTCCTAAATCATAGTGAGTTTGAATATCATCCAAACTCTCTTTTTCATCATGACTTTGTTTAGGTAAGAAGTGAATGAACTTCTTATTATGAAAGAAACTATCCGCATTTTCATATGCCGAAGTAATTAACTCCTGGATGCTACCTTCGATTTCAATCTTTCCATCCATATATCCTTCACCTAATGCAATGGAGGCATTTTTTGTGATATCGCGGATTGGAATTGCTTCTTTAAATGTAATGGTAACTTCTGGTTCACCATCACCATATACAGCACTACTTCCGTCCCAATAATTAACTTTTACGGGGATGTTGAAAGAGTGTTTTAAAAATGTTTTGTAGAATTGTTTTTCAAGCATATTACCCAGTTCCTTTCGTAAAGATACACGTAATGTTATACGCTGATTTAGCCCTTTTTTCAAATGCTTTAGCCTAAACCAGACATTTTCTCGTGTTATAATTACTTTAACTGATTTAAGGGGGTAAGACTTTTGAAAAAATGGATTTGGGCAATTGTTATTTTTCTAGTTGTCGGTGTTGTTGGCGGCTACTCATATTCACACTACCGTGAAGTTCGTAATCAATATAATCAAGATATTCTAAATGGCGAAGTAGCAGTCAAACAGAAGCATTATGCGGCAGCTCAAAACTATTTTTCAGACGCCTTAATTCGAGTTCAAAATGACAAAAAAGCACAGGACTTATTAGACCAAACGAAAAAATTTGTTCGAGCTGAAAGTGAATTGAACAGTCATCAATTTGCAATGGCAAAACAAAGTTATAAAGACGTTTTAAGTTACAAAAAGGGGTCGAGTGTTTTAGACAAGCGCGCTGATGACCGAATTAGTTTAGTTGATCAAGTTCAGAAAAACTTTAAACGATTTAGTAGTATGCTGCAAAAAGCACAGGAATACAACGCGGCACAAATGTTTATGGATTCCAACTCAGAGTTAGATTTATTGTTTAGTGAAACAGATTTCAAACAAAGCTACTATGAAACACTGCGTGATCAAGCTACTAAGTTACGCCAATCAAATAACATGGGACTCGTAAACACTGATAATACGTTGAAGCTGCCACGTAAGGATGATAGTTCAGCCGATACGAATACTAATCAGGCAAGCGATACTGAAAGCTCGAGCTCAGACAAGATGAATTCAACGAAGAGTAGCAGCAAGAAAGAATCTTCTAGCAGTGCTCAGAGTGATGCTAAATTAACTTCAAGTGAAAAAGCAGCAGCTAAAGCATATAAAGGTACAAACGAATTTACGCCGAAAGCTAATGAAAAAATTTCAAATGGGGATGCCGATACATTGCGGAGTCAGCTTGAAAAGAGTGGATTATCAAAGGTTCAAGTTGAGTCTATGAGTAATACAGATATCGCTCAAGTTCGCAACTACGCGGACAAGCATAAGGTGAGCTTGAAAGAGGCATTTAGCAAAGTCTTTCCTAGTTAATGAAATAAGGTTTGTACATCAGGGCTAATAATTGTAAAATAGCTATTGTAAATTAAAATAAGAAAGAGGTTTTCATACATTATGGCAAAATTAGTATTGATCCGTCATGGTCAAAGTCAATGGAACTTATCTAACCAATTTACTGGTTGGGTTGACGTAGACTTAAGTGATGAAGGTGTTAAACAAGCACAAAACGCTGGTAAGTTAATTAAGGAAGCTGGTCTTGAATTTGACTATGCTTACACATCAGTTTTAACTCGTGCTATCAAAACTTTGCACTATGCTCTTGAAGGTTCAGATCAACTCTGGATTCCTGAAACAAAGACATGGCGCTTAAACGAACGTCATTACGGTGCTTTACAAGGCCAAAACAAGGCTGAAGCAGCTAAAAAATGGGGCGATGACCAAGTTCATACATGGCGTCGTTCATACGATGTTCTTCCTCCATTGTTAGACGCTAATGATGAAGGTTCAGCAGCTAACGATCGTCGTTACGCTAACTTAGATCCAAAGATCATTCCTGGTGGTGAAAACCTTAAGGTTACTTTGGAACGTGTTATTCCTTTCTGGGAAGACGAAATCGCACCAAAGCTTCTTGATGGCAAGAACGTAATTATCGCTGCACATGGTAATTCATTACGTGCCCTAAGCAAATATATCGAAGACATTTCTGACGACGATATTATTAACCTTGAAATGGCAACTGGTGAACCAGTAGTCTACGACTTCAACGACAAGCTTGAAGTACAAGGTAAGACAAAGCTTAACTAATCAACGATTACATTAAGTGAAAAGAGCTCCAATCCTGATGGATTGGGGCTCTTTTTTTGGTTTCGGTCACTGATTGGTCACTAAAAAGTCGCTAAAAATAGTGGCACCACGTGGCACTGATTTGAAATTGGGGCACTATCGACCCTACTTGCACTCATAACAATTTACAAATATATATTATTTTATTGGTCTTATGTAAATAAGGCCTTTTTTTAATTGTCTTTTATTAAGGGAAAGTATAAGGAAAGTTCATTCATAAGTGTCATAGCTAGTACGTATTGTAGCGGGTAAACTAAAGCTTGGAGGTGTACCTTATTGNCACCACGTGGCACTGATTTGAAATTGGGGCACTATCGACCCTACTTGCACTCATAACAATTTACAAATATATATTATTTTATTGGTCTTATGTAAATAAGGCCTTTTTTTAATTGTCTTTTATTAAGGGAAAGTATAAGGAAAGTTCATTCATAAGTGTCATAGCTAGTACGTATTGTAGCGGGTAAACTAAAGCTTGGAGGTGTACCTTATTGAACAATAAAAAAGAAGAATCAACTTCTACAATTTCAGTGGAAGCACTTAATTATTTTTACAAGGGGCTACACGAATTGATCGGAGAGCAGGCAATGCTCAAAGTATATGAAGAGTATCACGGTACCCAATTGACGCTTCCATCACATATGTATGAACGCAACGCAGCTGCAAAGCTAGTTAGAAAGGAGTATGACGGCACTAATTCAGTTGAACTATCACATAAATACGGTTATTCGCAAAAATGGGTAATGCGACAAATTAGAAATATTTAGGATATTAATATGAAAGAAGGAAATTTATTATGGAGAAATTTTGTGTAAATTGTGGTCAAAAAATGGCAGCAGATGTAATGTTCTGCCCTAACTGTGGAGCTAAGCAACCGGAACAAACTAGTACCACTAATGAGTCTAACAATCAACAAGCCAACCAACAGAGTACAAGTTTTAGTAATGCTACTAGTCAAATGACAGATGGTGACACTATTAACACTGTTGGATTCATGCCGAATATTAAGTATGCTTATGCGTATTTATTTGATTTTGGAACAAAAACTAAAGAGCAAAATAAAGGCGCCTTCTGGTGGGATATTCTTGGTTTGACTATATTGGGAGTTGCCTTTAGTTTGATATACACAATATTGCTGATGATTTCAGTGGGATTAGCAGGATTCTTCTATTTTGTATATGTTATTTTTCAAGCAACTTGTATGATTGCGCCTACAATGCGTAGATTGAATTATCTAGGTAAAGATAAAAACTTGGCATGGTTACATTTTGTACCACTAGTTAACCTATATATCTTCTATTTAATGTTAATCGATAAAAACCAGGCGTAGGAGGATATTAAATGAATTCAGAATATAAAGAATGTCCTAACTGTAAAGCTGAAAATGCTGTTGAAGCTAAGTTCTGTGTTAAATGTGGAACTAGTTTGGAAGACGTTGAACCAAAAGTAAGAATGTTGAATGGACGTGCATTACAAGTACATTCGACGGTTAATGAGGATATTAGATTCTTGATTACCTCAGGTAGCCTGCCAGAAGGATACCAACAAAGTATGACAATCATGGCTGAAAGTATTCAAACTGATGGAACAACAGCGAACGCTTGGGATTCAGCAATGGACTCATTACGTAATGTTTTTAATGCAAATAAGCTAGACGGAATTGTTAATATGCGAATAGTAACGACTACTAGACTAGTTAACGGACAGTCGGTACCAGCTATTACAGTATATGGTGATGGAGTGGTGATTGCTTAATGAATAACGGTAAGTACTGTGTTAACTGCGGTAAGGAGATATCCCTAAGCACCTCCTTCTGCCCATATTGTGGTGCGAGTCAACCAGCAAATAGTAGCGTCACACCAAATAATCAAGTAACTAATTATCAAGGCTACGTTGCCCCTGGTGTCATTAACTCAACTAAGAAACTATTTCGTGACACTTTTAAATTCAGTGGAAGAATGAGTCGAGCTGATTATTGGTGGGCAACCTTGGGATTCGCAATATTAGTAACTATAGTAACGGTTATTGGATTCTTCTTACTAGCCTTGAACTATGAAATATTTGAGGATGAAACACTATTAGGCTTTGGAATGATAATGTTTTATGCAGTTATTATTGTTATTGGTTTTCCTGGTATATCAGCATGTGTTAGAAGATTGCATGATGCTAACCATTCGGGGTTAATGTATTTTATATCGTGGATACCACTGGTCGGTGGATTAATTCTATTGATTTTTATGTGTACAGAAGGTACCAAAGGTCCTAATTTATATGGTCCAGATACATATTTATAAAAAACAATTGTGAGGTAGTTAATTATGAAGAATTGTAGCAATTGCGGTAAGAGTATCCCCGCAGATTCAAAGTTTTGTATCTATTGTGGTGCAGAACAAAAAATGGTTGAGAGCGATAACAAAAGTGATGAACAACCAACAGTAACAGTTCAACCACAACAAACGGTTCAACAGCCACAACAACAGACAACGTCTGATAATATGGTTACAGCTACTGCAACGACAAATAAACCTAAGAATTTAACAGCTATTATCATTGCAATTGTTGTAGTGGCCGTTGTGCTAATTGGTGGTCTGGGCGTATTTGGCTATCAAAATTACAAACGCAATCATCAAACACAGCAACAGGTTGCTGATCTGGGTTACACTAAAGCTACTAAAGTATTTGGTAAGAATATTGAAGTTTACTATAACAAATCAGTTAATCGTTTTGATATCATTGGTAAAGATGGTTCAGCTTTAGATACTGACGTTAGAGCCGCCATTGGTGATGAAGAACCATACTCTACTATTTATAAGTATAAAGATAAATTGAAAGAATTTAATGAGTCGTTAAAAAGTAAAATGCCAGATAAGTCTAAAGACGATTTTGAAACAACGATTGTAAATCCAGTTGATCATACCAGAGCAATTTATACGGTACGTGATGGTAACTTAGTTTATAACTTTGAGAGAGATGGATTCTAAATATGAAAGTCTTGAAATGGGTTCTTGGAATACTAGTTGGATTAGCAGTTGTTGTGGGTGTTTTCTTTGTTGGAATGAACGCCCAAGGTATTTATGATAAGTTTACTGGGCATGAGAAAGTTGAACATACTGAACATACGAGTGCTTCTAAAGGTTACTCAAGAACTAAAGGCAGAGATAGTAAATCATCTAGTAGTTCTTCCAAATCTTCCAGCTCTGAAGCTGCAACTGGTAATCCTCCGTATAAAGAAAACAGTGTTACTAGTTTAGACCAAGCAAAAACCTTGCTAGCTAAAAAGCTAAAGGTCGGTATTGGTGACATACATGCGATTGATTTAGATAAAGAACCATTAACCTTAGATAGTGGTGGTAAATTCTTTACCTTTTTCAAAGGCCCAGCAGAACCATTTTTTGTTAAAACCGATGGTGAAGTACTTGATGGTACCTCTAATGATGCAAAAGTTTATATGGATGCTTATAAATCATCTGGAAGCAAAGAAGCATCAGATCAAGAAAGTAGTAGTGAGCCATCCAATGATGACCAAGGAACTGTACGAAAAATTAAAGACGAATTGGTGTCAGAAATGAAATGTGACTCTGATGAGGTTGATTCAATACCTGATAGTGCGATAACAGCAGCTCATGATAAAGTCGGTGACGACATTATGGCTTTGTATGGTACGTTATACGACCAGTACCCTGATATTGGTGGATTTCAGAGTGATAACTAGTTCGAAGTAAATTCATAGTTAAAGCATTGCTCAATTGAGTGATGCTTTTTTATTATGTCTTTAGACCGAGTTGAGTGCGCGAAAGCGTGCGAAAC
>NZ_JQCQ01000038.1 GCF_001437605.1 Pediococcus argentinicus | reverse complement strand
GGTACCAACAACACCGCCAACAGTGCCGCCAACACCACCGACGGTACCAACAACACCGCCAACGGTGCCAACGACACCACCGACGGTACCAACAACACCGCCAACAGTGCCAACAACACCTCCAACGGTGCCAACAACGCCGCCAACGGTGCCAACAACGCCGCCAACAGTGCCAACGACACCACCAACGGTACCAACAACGCCGCCGACGGTGCCAACGACACCGCCAACGGCTCCGGCAAAGCAGTTGAATAAAAAACTTCCTCAAACTGGGGAAGATTCAGACGATGGGATATTGTTGATAATTGGTGAGTTACTTGGAGCAATTGGATTGCTTGGTGCATTGAAGAAAAAGAAAAATTAAATTTAATATATTGATTTTAATTACATTGATATTCCAAAAAATAAAAGCCACCTAGATTAGCACCTTGCTACTTTAGGTGGCCTTTTTTATGTTAAAAGCGTCCAAATGTATGTCCCTTTTGACTTTAAGACACTGTTTTGAAAATGTTAGATTATTCGTTGACATTACTGAGTTTGCGATGTTTAATGTGATTGAAAAGTGTTTCTCTTTTACGCTATTACGGAGGATAATCTTATGGCTAAAGTTGACAATAAATATTTAATTGAGCTTTTGTCTGATTTAATATGTAATTTAACTAACATGGATGATAATAGTGAACAAGAACAGGCTTTATATTGCACAGAGGAACTGTTGAACGCGGCTCAAAATCCTAAAAGTAATGATTTTATTTTGACTGAAAAAGGATCTGAATTTATACAGAAAATAACACTGTTACAAGGTGGATTTGGTTCTAATAAACTGGTTTTAGATAAAGATTCAAAAATACTGGTTGAATCCATTAAGTCTGAACTTCCAAAAGAACGTACCAAGTTTTCTACATTCTTTGTGCCATGGGGGTAGGATCACAATTACGTGTAGTTTCTATTACGTTCTTATTTACAAGGTAACTATGGTTTCTAACTAAAAGTAGTTGATTTGTAAATTGACGATAATTTAAGCAATAGAAAGGCTGTTGATACCATGAACTCAAAGAATGAAAAAGCAATAACGCAGGACAACGATGTGACAGTAACAAATCCTAAAACATTGAAGGATCTATTTAAGAATTGGCATGGTACATACAAAACACCGGAGGATTTGAGGGGCTGGAATGATATTAAACCAACTGGTCGAGAATTACATTAAAAATTTGCACCGAAAGTCATGTTAACAATTCAAGACAACTAAAAAAGTTCTAGAAGCTTTGAATTTATATTCAAAGGTTTTCTAGAACTTTTTAGTAATTACTCAAGTTAAACCATCAACAAAGCATCCTCATCCATCAAACGAATATCTTTCGAATCCAAACGTTCAATCAATTGTTCCTGTTCCCACTTTGTTAAAATCCGACTAATGGTCTCGGGTGTTGTTCCTAATAACGCTGCGAGATCTTTTTTCTTGAGCGGTAATTTAAACGGATTATGGCCGATTGCTGAAGCAGTTTCGACTAAATAACTACCCAAACGTGTGGCAACCGATTCGGTACTAAAAGTAGTGGTGTGTTTTTCCAAATTAGTTAAACGACGTCCAAGGACATCTAACACATTCAAACTAAGTTTAGGCATTTCTGTTAATAACTTTTGAAAATCAACTCTACTAATAGAACAAACCGCTCCATCTGTTAATGCTTGTGCAGAAGACTCATGGTGTTCTTGACTAACTAGCGCTGCTTCTCCGTTGATATCGCCAGCCTGAAGTAAATATAATAATTGTTCTTTTCCACCAGCTGAGTATTGAGAAACTTTAATTTGACCACTAGCTATGATTAACAGGTCACTAACCGAATCACCTTCGTGATAAAGAAAAGATCCCGCTTTAAAATGACGGTGCTGAACGATTTGTTCGACTGCATCGGATTGCTCTTGATTTAAATTTTGAAAGATAGGGACCAACTGAACACAGTGGTGTGAACTAATCTCAGGCATTTTAATTCCTCCGTTTTATTTATCCATATTATCCCACAAATAAAAGTTCTTTTTCTTGATGTGGATCAATTTATTCAAGTCAAATTGGTTCGATAATAAAAGTAAATCAAGAGGAGGACGTTAATTATGACCAAAGTAATTTTAGAGTTAGATACACTTACATGCCCAAGTTGCATGACAAAAATAGAAACTGCATTAAAAAACCATAATGGTGTTGAATCAGTTAAGGTATTGTTCAATGCCAGCAAAATCAAAGCTCAGATTAATGATGAAACTAGTGGCGATGATTTAGTTAAGGTTGTTCAAGGAATCGGTTACGAAGTAAAAAATATGAAAACAAAGGCGGAAGCATAATGACAGTTGAAGAACAGTGGCAAGCAGAAGTTAAACAAAACGATATCGACCATCACACTCCCACAGCTGGAGCAATGACGGGGCATATCGTCTCTAATTTACGGATTCAATCGAATAAATTAACTCAGTTTGAATGGTATTTAAAAGGGGCAACTGTAATTGCAGATCGAGAATTGATCGATGATTTTCGTAAAAATGTCGATAAAACATTTATTGAACTCGGGCATCAGTTAGTGGAATGGAATGAAAAACCAGCTTCTACTACTAGTGAATGGCAAGAGTATTCCATGCTTGAGGAAGCCGGTCAGAACAAGTACTATAGCGCTGATGAAATGATTGCAATGATTGTGCAGGATATTCAAACGAGTCTGATGTTTGTTGGACGTGCCATTATTTTAGCAAACAAGGAAGAGAAGTTGGGTTTAGCAGCATATTTAATGCAAGTTCAAACAATGTACAACCACTATAATGAACTTTTCCAAGCACGGTTAGGAAATGAAGCACTGACTGGCTTTGAAGAAGAGGATGAGGATGATTAGATGGCAAAACTGCTATTAAAAATCACCAAGAAATGGTCCGAGCTGACCTATTTAACATTGGCCCTGGTAGTGATTGGATACATTGGTCGGTTCACTCATCAACCATTGCTAATGAATATTGCATTTTTAGCTGCCACAGTTATTGCTGGAACCCCGATTCTTTTACGTGCCATTACAGCCTTACAAGTTAAAGTCATTAGTATTGAACTACTAGTTACAATTGCGGTTGTGGGTGCACTAGCGATTGGGGAATTAGAGGAATCCGCCGTAGTAACTTTTCTCTTTGTTTTAGGTTCATTCCTGGAACAAAAAACATTACAGAGAACTCATCAATCAATTAAAGCCCTAACCGAAATGGCACCAAAGACAGCCATTCAGATTAATGATGATCAATCACAGGAAACGGTTGATGTTGATATGATTGATGAAGGAGACCATTTATTAGTTCGAACTGGTGACCAAGTGCCTGTAGATGGTCATATTTTAACCGGTTCAACAAGTTTGAATGAGGCATATATCACGGGGGAGGCCCAACCAGTCACCAAAAAAGTTGGTGACCAAGTATTTATGGGAACCATTAATGACGGTGATCCCATCACGGTTGAGGCCGACAAAGTGGGTGAAGAGACCACTTTTGGTAAAATCATCGAACTAATTGAAGATGCTCAAGATAATCAAGCTCCAGTAGCGCGTTTTATTGATCGTTTTGCACAATATTACACACCAGCTGTTTTGGCGATTGCCTTATTAATCTTCGCGTTTACACGTGATTTTCGATTAGCGATTACGTTTCTAGTTCTTGGATGCCCTGGGGCTTTAGTAATTGGTGCTCCTGTCTCAAATGTTGCAGGAATCGGTCGAGGAGCCCAGTCCAAGATTCTCGTAAAAGGTGGTAGTGTGATTGATTCGCTGAATAAAGTCGATACGATTTTATTTGATAAAACCGGAACAATCACCACAGGAAAACCAACTGTCAGTCATTTTTTCGATTACCAAAATGATGTATCTAATTTAGCATTAGCTGGTCAAATGGAAATGGCAACCAGTCATCCATTGGGAAAAGCAATTGTTGAATATGCTAAACAACAGACTGAGATACCAAATGAAGCTATTGATATCATTACTAAAAATGGAGTTGGGTTAACTACGACTGTCGGTGGTAGTTTAATTCAATTGGGCAGTCCGAATGTCATAGCAGAAAGTCAGATTAAACTGACGGACCAGCAACAAAAAGATTTGCATGAAATTCAAACGGCTGGTGAGTCGGTGGTTATGATGACTCGTGAAAATCAATTAATGCTAATGTTTGGAATTGTTGATCAACTACGACCAGGTGTGGCAGATGTATTAGGTCAATTGCGTAAAATGGGTGTCCAACACTTAACAATGTTGACCGGTGACAATTTAGAAACTGCCACTAGAATTGGACAACAAGCTGGCGTGACTGAAATTCAAGCAGGCATGCTGCCGGCCGATAAAGCCAGTTATCTAAAACAACTGCAGTCTGAAGGTCATCACGTTTTGTTTGTCGGTGACGGTATCAACGATGGCCCTTCATTAGCTCAAGCTGATGTCGGCATTGCCATGGGCAGTGGAACAGATACTGCTATTGAAACTTCTGATGTTGTCTTGATTGATTCTGATTTTAAAAACGTTTTGAAAGCTAAAAAGTTAGCACGCAAAACGGTATGGAACACTACTGAAAATATTGTCATTGCGATTGCGACCGTGTTGATTTTGCTACTGGGACTATTAACAGACTATGTGGATATGTCGTTAGGGATGCTTGTGCACGAAGGAAGTATTCTAGTGGTGATTTTAAATGCGATGAGGCTGTTGCGGGTTAAATTATAGATTTAAGTAGCTGTTTTTAACATAAGGACAGCTTTTTTATTTCTTTTTACTTCCGTTTACACTACAAATAATGATATAATGTAGTACGAATGGAAGTGAATTTTTATGAAAACTGACATGGTAATGGAACTTTTAAAAGAAAACAACGGCTTAATAACTGGTGCAATGGCAAAAAGTATAGGGATTAGCTTACAAGTACTCAACTATTTAGTGCAAAAGGGAGAATTAGAACGCATTGATCGCGGAGTATATATTAATCCTAATATTTTTGAAGATGATATGTACACGATTCAATATAGATTCAAAAAGGGGATTTACAGTAGAGATACTGCATTATTTTTACATGGAATGATTGACCGAACACCGAGTTTTTATCAAATGAATTTTCCTGTAGGATATCATTCAGCTTTGATTGAAAAGTATCCAATTCAAGTTTCTCATCAAATCGAAAAATTATATAGTTTAGGTATTGAGGAAGTTCAATCGCCGGGTGGCCATAAGATACAAACGTATAATATTGAACGGACACTATGTGATTTAGTTAGAACAAAAAGTTCGGATGCTGAAACAATTAAACAGGCTATGAATGAATATGTAAAAATGAATAACAAAAATTTACAAAGACTAATCGAGTATGCAGATATTTTGAAAGTTAAAGAAAAAATACGTACGTACATGGAGGTTTTACTTTGAACCTAGATTTTGTTAACGGTCAGCAGTTTAAGGCAAAGGTGAAGAAACGAGCTTTGGATGAACATATCAGTCCACAAATACTAATGCAAGAAATTGTGTTGGACGAAATAGTTGAAAGAATAGCTAAATCAAAATATCGGGATAACCTTGTTTTAAAAGGCGGATTTCTAATTGCCTCTTTGCTCGGAGTTGATACAAGATCTACGAGAGATATTGACACATCGGTTACAGGAATTGATGTATCAAGAGATGAAATTGAATCCGTATTCAAATTCATAATTGATATGAATACGTATGATGATAGTGTTTATTTAAAGCTTGAACGAATTGAGGACATTAGGAGCTCTGCCGAGTATTCTGGATTTAGAATTCATATAAAGGCACTTGTTTTCAACAGTAAAGTTCAAACTAAGATTGACGTATCGACTGGTGATGTTATTACACCTAAACAGATAACATATACGCATCATATGTTGTTTACTGATGAAAGTGTTGTAGTACAAGCGTATAATTTAGAAACTATATTAGCGGAAAAACTTGAAACGATAGTTACAAGACGTGAATTAAATACCAGGTTAAAGGATTACTACGATGTTTACATGTTTGATAAGTTAGAGACCCGTAATATTGATTTTAGTCTATTGAAGAAGGCTATTATTGCAACTGCAAGTGTCAGAAACAGTGACAGTATAATAGGACAATATGGAGAAACAATTTTACAAATTAAGCAGTCTTTAGATTTAAAAAAACTATGGAATAAATATCAGAGCAATAATGAGTATGCTCAAAATATCAGATTTGAAGATACATGTGATGCTGCATTGGATGTTATTGAGCAATGTGGTATTGATAAATAATTATTGTAAATTTGAATACGATGAGGTTGTTGTGAATTAAGTTATAAATCTAATGAATTAAATATATCTTTTTTATTTCTAACTGTTTGGCCTTTTACTTTGCCACTAGTAATATCGTCAATCATTTTTTGAACTTCAGAATTGGGAGTTTCATCACGTGGATTATGAGCCATTGCTTTTGTGATTAATCTAATGTAATCGTCATATTCAATGCCAAATTTGGCCTCGATATAATTTTTTGCATCCGCATAATCTTCTTTGTTTATTTTGATTTTAACGTCCATGATTATATACCTTCGCCTTTTTTATTCTAGATGTCTTTCAAGGTCTATAATACACCCGTGCTTGATATTTAAATTCACATTATTTGTTTTAAAGTACTAATAAGACTTTCGTTCAAAATATATTTGTATAATCAGTGTAGTTTGAACAGAAGTGGACGAAAAGATTGTAGTGATTTCTGAATGATACTCAGAGGAGTGGTATGTAAATGAGCAATAAAACTAAAGCGTTTGATGGTATTGTTAACGACATGGCCAAAGAAGACCCTAGCTTATTACTAAGAGTTAAAAATGAAGATGAAAAGTTAGCAGCAACTATTGCACTGTATGATGAATTAGAAAATAATCGAACAGCGAAATAAGAGTTCAAACTATTCTTTAATGAGATAGCTTGAACTCTTTTTTATGCGCTCAACAGTGCTGATTTTTAATATTCCAAATTAAATCCCACAAACTACCATTAAAGCTTCAAAAACGACGTACCATACGCAAAAAACGGCCCGTTACTTTAAAGTCTTTCAATCTATAAAGTTAATAGTTGACCAAGGGCCCTTGGATCTTTATAACATGAGGAGATTCAAGAATTGGACAACCAAAAAAGAACTATTTCAGAAGGACTACATTACTTATTAGAGGACGAGCACGAACGAATTGTATTTGGAGCGTTGAAAAGATTACACGTGGCACCACATTCGGTTGAGTTTGATGATTTTTTGCAGGAAGCACGTATTACATTTGCGAAAGCTTATGTTCGATTTCCAGATGATCCACGCGAAAATGATATGAGGTTTCACGTATTTGCCTATCAGGCGGTGTATTGGAATATCTTGGATTTGATCAGAAGCCAGATAAAGCGGACGGAAAAAGTGGCTATTTCCGATGAAGATGATGGGGATGATTTGTTAGAACTACCATCACCCCAAAAGATGGATGTTGTTGAACAGGTAACTTGTGACTACTTTTTTGAACGATTATATGAGATTTGCTCAAATGCTGAACGACACTTTTTGAAGGATTGTTATATTGATCAACTATCTGGGAGTGAAATTGCCAAGAAGGAACAAGTCTCTCGTCAATGCGTTTATCGCTGGCGTAAAACGGTCGGCATTAAAGCTTTGAGAATCATGCATCAAAATTAATTTTAAATTCGTTGTTTACATTTAGCGTTTTAAATCGTTATTAGTAAATGTAAGACGTCGCGATGCTTACTAAAAATTTGAAGGAGGCACCACCATGATTAAAGTTTGGACAAAAACAGGAGTTAACGTAAAGCTAGTCGGACCAGAACACGAGAAAGGTATCCGTCGCGGATTTGCGAACACTACCGAAGAAGTTTCCGTTGAACAAATCTCAGGGTTGGCACGTGTTTTAGAAACAATCTCTAATGACAAGTTCGTTGAAGCAAGCATTACAACAACCCAAAAAGTATCACAAGGTAACTAATTTAAAAATAAAATAATGTGGCCCACCACAAACAACTAATTTATAGGAGGAATCCAACATGAAACAATTAGATATGGAATTTTTGAGTAGCACAGGTAAGGTTCAACACATCAAGTTTAAGTATGTCAGCGAATCTTTGAAAGAAGCTGAAGTTCGCCAAGCAATGAACGAACTCGCAGGGCTCAACCTTTTTGTGAAAAAAGATGAAGTTTTATATGCTAAGCCACAAGCTGCAAAGTATATTGAAACAATTCGCGAACCAATCTTTGATGATAAAGCTGTCAAAGCATAATCAATAAATTAAATCCCGCACCAGAAGCGTATGACTTCTGGTGCGGGATTTTTTGTCTATTCTGGCTTATTACCATTTGCTAACCAAGCTGGTACTACAATATCATCGATAATTTTATTCATGTCAGGTTTATCGTTTGGAACGACAAATGTATAGTAACGACGCAGGTTACCCAAAAGAAGTAGCACTTCTTTTGACGGGATGTGTTTTATTTCTCCACGTTTTATAGCTCGCTTTGCAATGATATTTCCCAAACGTAAGGAACTCTCTTCCATTTCTTTAGTAGCGTCAGAGCTTACAACGTCGCTATTGTTCACGATTTGATAAATTGAGAATTTAACAAAGTATTTATTCATGGAATCTAACAGCCTTTGGCCACGTTTAGCATGTTCCTGCAGATCATTTTTTAAACTACCTGTATCAGGAAAGTCATGATAGTCCTCGTTGATTTGAATACCAGAATTTTGGTGAATGTGATGATGAACGGCATCAAAAAGAAGCTCCCCAGGTGTTTTCCAACGGCGGTAAAGAACACCGCGACTGGTCTGGGCAAGTTCGGCAACATTTTGAAAAGTCACTGCATCAATACCTTGTTCATCAAAAAGCTTGAGAGCAGCATCAAAAATGGCCTGTTCTAGTTTTTCTCCACGTTTTCTTTGCATGCTGTTATTTTATCACTTTTTTAAGAAACAAAAAGTTTCTTATTGACTTTTTCAATAAAAGGTTTATTCTCATAGAGTACAAAATGTTCTTTAAAAGAAAGAGGCAATTATTATGGAAATGAAAAAGATGCGCCAAGTAGCTTTAATACTTGCGTTTGGTTTATTAGCTCCAATGCTCGATACAACAATGACAAATATTGCAATTAACGATATTAGTCGTGATTTAGGTTCTTCTTTAAATAGTGTTCAATGGATTTTGACAGCTTACGTGTTGGCTACCAGTGTGGCAGTGCCATTTTCCGGTTGGCTATCACAACGATTTAATGGAAAGTATGTCTTTTTAAGCGCTCAATTAGTATTTGGAGCTGCATCAATTTGGTCAGCCTTAAGTACAGATGTGAACAGTTTGATTTTTGCTCGGGTAGTTCAAGGATTTTCAGCAGGGTTAATTATTCCGTTGGTTACGACAATTCTAATGAGTATGGGATCACGTAAAGTGGTGAATGACTTAATGATGATTGTTATGTTGCCAATTATGGTTGGACCAATTTTTGGACCGATTATTGGTGCTTTGATTGTGCAATACGGTAATTGGAACTGGATCTTCTGGATTAATGTTCCCATCGTATTAATTGTTTCAGGCTTGATTTTATGGAAAATTCCAGATTTGCCAGGAACAAATGTTAAAGCTAAAATTGACTGGCTTGGGATTTTACTTTTAGGAGCTGGATCTACCAGTTTGATTTATGGCATTTCACGTGCCGGACGTGAAGCAACTTTTAATAACTCAGATACAATTATTTACAGTTTGGTTGGTATTGCGCTCTTGCTAGTTTATGCAGCATGGGGTGCCTTTAAGAAGGGTACAGCTGTGTTACCACTTGGATTATTTAAGTCTCCAGTGTATTCTGCAACAATCTTTAACTTGATCCTGGCTGGAATTATCACAAATGGTCCAATGTTGATTTTGCCATTATATTTTCAACAAGGACGAGGATTTAGTATCTTGGCAACTGGTTTATGGATGTTACCACAAGGTCTGGGAATGTTATTAATCCGACCAATTTTATTGAAATTAATGAATCAGTTGGGAACGCGTTACGTTGTGTTGATTTCACTTTCATTAACGTTACTAGGAACAGTTCCACTAATGTTTGTGACTAAATCAACTAGCATGTGGCTTATCAGTGCGATTTTATTTGCCCGTGGATTAGGAGTTGGTGGGGTTATTATGCCAATGATGACTTCTATCTTGGTGGGTATGAAGAAAGAATTGATTGCTCAAGCCAATATTGGTGCTCGTATTTTCCAAAATATGGGTGGTGCCTTTGGTTCAGCATTGGTCGCAACCGTCGTCGCAAGCTACTTACAAAATCATCATTATTTAACGGCAAATATCGTTGCTTACCAACACGCTTTTGGTTGGGCCGTGGCAATTACTGTGTTAATGATTTTACCAGCAATGTTATTACCTAAAACAGTTGATTAATTATTGAGGATTTCTTAAGAATGAAAGTCTCCAAATGCCTGTCAGAGCGCATTTAGAGACTTTTTTACGTGCAGGATGTTAGAATTTCATAAAAGATTCTAAATTAGTATAGATAATAGTCATACATTAACAGCGTAAAAGGTTTACGATTATAATAGAAATAGGACTAAGTATTGTATTGGTAGTTTGTGTCGAGGAGGTAGTACTTTGAAAAAATATATTTACGATGAAAAACAACACTATCGGATGTATAAGAAAGGCAAGCAATGGTTATTTGCAGCCATTACGGTTGTTAGCGTTGGGACTTTTGCTAGCATTCAAAGTGTACATGCTGATCAGGTTGAAACAAATGAAAGTGCAAAAGCAGTAGCTACTCAGGCGGACAATTCACCTAATGAAGCTGCAAAGACTGACGCACCAACTGCTTCAACTCCAAAAGAAACAGCGAATAGTGCTGCAACAGAAACAGTTTCATCAACTGATTCAAAAACACCTGAATCAGCTGATGCTATTAAGTCTGCACCCACAAGCACCGAAAGCAAGGCTTCTGACACCAATTTAAATACTAAAACACCAGATTCTGAGGCTCCCAAACCAGTCCCAGTAGTTTCTGATGCCAAAAATAATTCAGAACAAACCAATTCAGCACCAAAGAACCAAGAAAACACCGCCAATACTCCAAATACTAATGAAACAGTAAAAAAAGAAGATACACCAGCAGTTGCTAAACCAACTGCCTCAGTTAAAGCTCCAGTTAAAATGATGGCTGCAAGGGCTACAGCGGCGGATGCTACACCAGCTCCGACTGCACCAACGTTGACTCAAAATCCAGGATTTTCTAATTTTTATGTAGATAACAATGGTAATGATGTCTTTTACAATTCTCCATATGTATTAAGAATGCGAGTTTATGTAAGCGATAAGCCACAACTTAGTCAAATGTATGGACTTTATGCTATTTTGCCTTTGGGTATGACGGCTGATATGAAGACATTGCAGGAAAATGCTGATACTTTTGTAAAGGCAGCAAATACTCCAGATCAAACGAGTAACTTTACTAGCATGACGGTTTACGATTTAGGCATGTCAACATACAATCGGCATGTTTACTATTTCAGACCAAATGATGGCGCAATGTATATTAAAATGAACACCGGTTTGTACCTAAATGTAAGGACGGCTCCTAAAGATGCTGTTGGAGTACCTACTTCTTTTAATGTTAATGCTTCGGGCCCTAGTGATTTTGCACAAAATGCGGTTTTACTTGGTGGAATTGGTAATTATAAAGGAAGCAGCTATCCTAGCCAAACATCTGCTATTGTAGGTATTCCTAATGCACCAGATGCTAATTTAGTTTCAATTGGAATTGGTCCTATTATGAACAGAACAACCCAATACAAAACGGTAACATTAAGCGATGTGTATCGAATTGTTGATGCTAAGGGAAATTTAATCAAAACGATTACCACTACAGGAAATACAGGGGATACTTATAGCAGAGTAGGTCTAGTAGATACACTAAGGTCATTAGGTATTGCCCCTGATTCAAAGAATCCTCAAGACCCTAATTGGAAATATAATCAATCTGGGATGACTATTAGTTCTGGTACGCTGACTGATAAAAGTCTATCCTACTTGCCAGCACCCGGAGGTTTTTATAATGCTGATGGTGGATTTAATGACAGCAGATTAACTACCGCAGGTAATTTTAATCCTGATGGAAGCTTAAAGGGAACCACGTACACAGTCACCGTTCCAACATACAACGCTGCAGGAAAAGTAACAGTTCAGTACGTTTATCAAAAGAAAGATGCCAGTGGAAATATCACGTATATTCCAATGGCTAATTTGGCAAGCACATTTCCAACTGAGGCTACCTACACAAGTGGCCAATTTATTGGAAATAACCAACAATATCAAATCAGTCTTCCAGCTGATCCTGATGGATATAAATTTGCTAAAACAAATAACGGTGGATTAACAGGAGCACTAACTAGCACTGCACAAACAATTCAAGTTGTTTATGATCAATTGGCTTCACAGGTCACTGCTAATTACTATGCTGTGGATAAGGATGGTAATCCATATTATGTTTACAATGGTACCTATACTACTGATAAGGATTTAGCGTTAAGTAACGGAGGGTCACTATATTTACTAGGTAGTTCAGATCCATATAAAGGCTTTACAGGTGATTCCGTAACAATTAACGCACCAGCGCAAAGTCCTCTTGAAGGCCCGGGTCAACAAAAAATTGACTACTATAACTTTTATGGTGCTTCAAATCTAGATGGCCAGTTACAAAAAGGTGTGAATCAATTAGTAGTAACCTATCCAGCTGATAGTGGAACGGTTAATTTTTATTTCATTAAAAAGTTTCCTGTTAAAGTAACCTATCATGATGCTAGCGGAAATGATTTGCACGATGATTATTCAAAAACATATACGGATGGGGACACAGTCACTTATCCGATGCCATTGGATATTTCAGGTTCAACAATTGATTTCAATCAGTCAATGATTACTATTATTGAATCCGCTGGAGATTCAGAATCTATGTCTATCAAAGAACTGATATCTCAAATGACGGGTAATGCTAATCCTACTAATGAGGATATTATCAGTGGATTAAGTATGTTAGATAATGGATTCTTCCCAGTTGTTAAATCGGGTAATCAGATTTCTGGGCTAACTGTTAGTTATGTTTATAAAACTAATGCCACAATTAATTTATCAGGTAGTCAAACAATAACTTATGGATCAAGCAATGATATCGATCCAACAAAGTTTACAATTAATTTGAGTAATAAAAAGTCATATACGTTGCAAAATGGGGACTTAAAGTTAGTTGAAGACACTGTTAAAAATGTCGGAACATATCATGTTGTTCTAACAGATGCTGGATTAGATCATATCAAAGCACTTGATTCCACAAATTATGAGTGGATTTACGATACTAATAAAAATACAACTAACTTAGGCACGTTTATCATAGACAAAGCACCAGCAACCTATACTTTAAGCGGAACAGATTCGAAGACCTACGATGGTAAGACCACCAAGATTGATGATGTCTTGAGCAGCTATTCCGTAACTTTGAGTAATGGAGAAAGCTATACGTTAAAAGCTGGGGATTTGCAGTTTAATAAGGATCCAAAAGATAAGGACAAGTATGTCGTTAGCTTAACGGCA
>NZ_JQCQ01000037.1 GCF_001437605.1 Pediococcus argentinicus | reverse complement strand
TTAGGCTAGTTATTTCCCAGCCCCTTTATTTTTTGTTATTCATATAATCCCGTTTAATCTCAGAAATACTTCGTTGATGATCAGAACCGGAATACTGCTTATCCATACCGGCAATCATAACTTCCATCAGATTATTTAACTCTAGTTGTTGTTCATCCGTTAAATAATCCCAGCCGTCCAATTCGGCTTGATTCATTTGTTTTAAATTAGCTCTGCCTTCGTCGGTTAAACTGATTAGCGACACGCGACCGTCCTTAGGAGACTTAGTTTTCTCAACCAGTCCTTTTTTAACGAGTTTGCTGACAAATTCAGTCGTTGAAGGGGCGCTAATGTGCAAGCGTTGAGCTAGTTCTTTTTGTGATATACCGTCTTCTTGCTCAAGTGCTAGTAAGATATTTCCTTGCCCTTGATAGGCTAAAGGAGCGTCTTCCTTACTTCGTGCTTCAATGTTAAATAGCATGGTTAATTCATAAAATTTTTCAGTTAATTGATGTTTGCTTAAATGTGAACTCATAATTTACCCTCTGAAATTAGTATATGAAAATACGCAGACGGATGCAATTATTATTTAGGAAACCTAATTAATTTACACGAATTTCTTAACAAAAGCATCAAACCAACGATCGGGCAATACAGTATGAAGAAATACAACCGGTTTTGCGCCGAAACCAACTAAGTAACGCGTCCGAGGACGCTTACTCATAACCGCTTTAGTAATCGTGTTAGCAATTAAATCAGGTTTGGAAAGAGGTCCCGTTGTATATTCACGACGTAGTTTTTTAGCAGTTGCATGACCCATTTCTTCATAAGGAGAGTTTTGGGATGATTCTTCGAGATGATCAGCAGCAATCAATCCCCAGTCGGTTTTAATCCCACCAGGTTCGACAATTACAACATCAATTCCAAAGGGTTTAATTTCCATTCGTAAAGCATCACTAAAGGCTTCCAGAGCGTATTTAGTAGCATGATACCAAGCACCCATGAAAGTAGTCATTCTGCCGGCCATTGATGAGATGTTAATGATGCGACCGGAATGCTGATTACGCATGTGTGGCAAAACGAGTTGAACTAAGCGAGCAAGTCCAAAAATATTTACATCAAATTGTCGTTTAGCCTCTTCGATATCGACATTTTCAATTGCTCCATATGAACCGTATCCCGCGTTATTAACGAGGATATCGATGTGGCCTTCCTCTTCAATAATGCGATCAACTGCAAATTTAAGTGATTGAGGTTTAGTTAAATCAAGCTCAAGTGGTGTAATACCAAAATCGGTCAGGGCTTGCATACGTTCGACCCGACGCGCGCCACCGTAAACCTTATAACCTTCTTTTGCGAGTTGAATGGCAGCTTTATAACCAATCCCACTGCTTGCACCGGTAATTAAGATAACTTTCATAGTAAATGAAACTCCTTTCATAATGTATTCAGGTTTATTATAACCATATTTATTATAAAGAATTGATATTTATTACTTGAAAAAGATAACACAATCTTTTATAATCTCTTTTAAGATTAATCTATCTTTTATAAATTGAAAAGAAGGCATAAAAACATGAAAGTATTTGTAACAGGAGCAACAGGATTTATTGGATCAGAAGTAGTTAAAGAATTAATTCGTCGCGGAAATGATGTATTAGGTTTAGCTCGTTCAGATAGTTCACAAGCAAAATTGGAAGCAGTTGGTGCACAAGTATTACGTGGATCATTGGATACACCAGACGTATTGGCTAAAGGTGCTGCTGAAAGTGATGGCGTAATTCATTTAGCATTTGTGAATGACTTTAATAATTATGAAGAATCACTCAAAAAAGACTTAACAGCTATTAAAGCAATGGAAAATGAGCTTGTGAATACTAACAAACCATTCGTAAATACATCAGGTACACTAATGGTTGAGGATTTAGGACGTCCCGCTACTGAAAAGGATTCTTCCGCTAACCCCGTTGGTCGTGCCGAGGATGAAATCTTATCACTAAGTTATGCGGATAAAGGTGTTCGTGCAACAGCAGTTAGATTGTCACCGACCGTTCATGATGTTCAGCGTCAGGGATTTGGGACGATTCTAGCTGGAATGGCAATCAACAGTGGCAAAGCAGCTTATGTCGGTGATGGAGCAAACGTTTGGCCATCAGTTCATCGTAAAGATGCTGCTAAATTATTTGTGGATGCGTTAGAGAGAGGTAAGGCTGGTTCTGTTTATAATGCAGCTGCGGAAGTTGGAATTCCGGTTAAAGAAATTGCCCAAACGATTGGTGACACGCTCAATCTACCTGTTGAAAAATTGGATCAGGAATCTGGCAAAGCATATTTCGGTTGGTTTATTGATGCCATTCAACAAAACAACCCAACTAGTAGTGAACTAACACAAAGCGAGTTAGATTGGCATCCAACTGAAGCTAGTCTATTGGAAGATTTGAAGACATTCCTTTCAGACTCTAAAAATGTGGAAGCTTTAAAAAATAATGGCTAATTAAAAAAGATGTTGACAGTGATTCTCATTAAATGCTAACCTAGTATTAATCAATTTGAGAGGTGCATATATATGCAAACTATAAAACACTCACAATTGAATAATGAATTTGCCTTTAGCTTTTTCTTTAGATAGCGTTTGTATTCGAATTACGGATACGAACGCCGGACTCAAGCGTTCGTATCTAAGTAATGGCTAAAGATTTTTAACATGAAATTAAGCCAGTTAGATACGAGATCCAATCTAACTGGGAAAACATAGGCCTATGACCAGTTAGATTGTCCTCAATCTAGCTGGTTTTTTATTTCAAAAAAATAACTGGTGATTGAAACTAGATTAAAATTTGGAGGACTTATGATGAAAAAACAAATTATGTTAGGAATGGCAATGGCAGCACTAGGCTTAGGAATGGCAGGATGTTCATCATCCAGTAGTAATAAAACAGTGAACGTCGGAATTTTACAAATTGTTCAACATGGTTCATTAGACGCCGCTCGTCAAGGCTTCAAAACTGAATTAAATAAAGAAATTAAAGCAAAGCACTCCGACTGGAAAGTTAATTATAACTATCAAAATGCTCAAGGTGACCAAGCTAATTTAAATACAATGTCACAGCAAGTCTCACAAAAGAACCCGAAACTAATTCTTGCAATCGCAACTCCTGCAGCACAGGCGGTGGCTAAGAAAACTAAAACGACACCAATTATGACAACTGCGGTGACGGATTTAAAAGGGGCAGGATTAGTTAAGAGTAATGAAAAGCCCGGCACAAATGTTTCTGGTACCAGCGATGTAGCTCCGGTTTCTAAACAACTTAAATTACTAAAGAGTATGACGAAAGGCGACAAGCCACTCGGAATTATGTACAACTCATCTGAAGAGAACTCAGTCCTTCAAGTAGGTATTGCTAAGAAATACGCCGCCGCTCACGATATTAAATTAAAACTAGTTAGTGTGACATCAACCAATGATGTTCAATCTGCACTAAGCACGTTAAGCGGTAAAATTTCAGGACTGTACTTACCAACAGATAACCTGATGGCAAGCTCCATGAAGATTATTGGTAAAGAAGCCCAAAGTGCCAAACTACCAGTTGTCACAGGTTCAATTGAAATGGCTGAAGATGGTGGAACAGCTACTTACGGAATTAACTACAAAGATTTAGGTAAACAGACAGCGAAAATGGCTGCCAAAGTTATTTTAGATAATAAAAAGCCACAGGATATGGCGGTTGAAACTTCAGATTCATTGCATTTATACGTTAACAAAGATCGTGCCACACATCTTGGATTGAAAGCTAACGATATTAAAGAACCTTAATCAAACGAGAGTAAGAGGAGCATTTTAAAATGATTATTACTGGGATTGCGCAAGGATTGATATGGGCCTTTTTGGCTATTGGAGTATTCATTACATTTAGAATATTAGATATTCCTGATTTGACGGCTGAAGGTAGTTTTCCGCTTGGTGCGGCAGTTACAATCAAGTTGATGGTCGATGGACAATCGGCCGTTGTTGCCACAATTGTGGGATTTTTAGCTGGATGTATCGCAGGTATTATCACAGGTTTGCTAGATACTAAGCTTCATGTCCCATCACTATTAGCAGGAATTTTAACAATGACTGGGTTGTATTCAATCAATATGCACGTCATGGGGCGCGCTAATTTACCCCTTGGAATGCAAAAAACGTTGATGACCATGCTACCTGATTCACTCGATAGTAATGCACAAACGATTGTGGTGGGAGTGTTAATTGCTATCGTAGTAATCGCCTTATTATGGGTATTCTTCCAAACTAAAATGGGTCTTGCAGTCCGTGCTACTGGTAATAATTCAATGATGAGTGCTGCAAATGGAATTAAGACTGACCGAATGGTGATTCTTGGATATGCTGTTTCAAATGGTTGTATCGCCTTGTCAGGCTCACTGGTTGCTCAGAATAATGGTTTTTCAGATATTGGAATGGGAATTGGAACGATTGTAATTGGATTGGCCTCAGTTTTAATCGGACAAATCTTTATTCGCTCACGTGGGATGCTTTGGCAATTGATTGCGATGGTATTAGGTGCAGTTGTTTATCGCTTATTGCTAACGATTGCGATGAACGTGGGAGTTTCACCAGATGATTTGAAGATTCTATCAACAATTGTCTTAATTATCGTAATTGTGGTCCCAATGATTCAAGGAAAAATAAACGAAAAGCGTCAGTTGAATAAGTACTTGGCAGGATTAGATTCAGGAGAAAAGGAGACAATAAATGAATAATAATTCAGTATTAAATATGGATGGGGTTCAAAAAGTCTTCTTCCCAGGAACTGCCAACCAACGTCATATCTTAAAAAATATCAATTTAAATATTAACCAAGGGGATTTTATTTCAGTGATTGGTAATAATGGGGCTGGAAAATCAACTTTGTTAAATACAGTTGCGGGAACTCTAATTGCGGATGCAGGAACGATTGAAATTGCTGGTAATGATATTACTAAGAAGCCAGTTGCTGGACGTTCAAAATGGATTTCTCGAGTATTTCAGGATCCAAAACTTGGTACAGCAGGCGATTTAACTGTTGAACAAAATTTATCGATTGCGATTAACCGTAAACGGCATTTCAATTTAACGTGGTTCAAGTCTAAAAGTGAAAGGAATCATTTCAAAGAAGTCCTGGCTAAATTGGACATGGGATTAGAAAATCGATTAGATACGCAGGCTAAGTATCTTTCAGGTGGACAACGACAGGTTCTATCTTTAATTATGGCAACTCTTAGTAAACCAAATTTACTCTTATTGGATGAACATACGGCTGCTCTGGACCCTAAGACCAGCGAAGCTGTCATGAAGTTAACCAATCAGATTATTAAAGAAAATAATCTAACTGTTTTGATGATTACACATAAAATGGAAGATGCCTTGAAGTATGGTAATCGTCTTTTAATGTTGCAAGACGGTGAAATCAAAGTTAACGTGAGTGGCGATGAAAAGCAACAGTTAGAAGAATCAGATTTAATGGAAATGTTTGAAAGTTAATTTAAGTTAAATGAAAGTAGATAAATGAAGTATATTTATCTACTTTTTTGCTATACTGATGTTAAGAAAGTCCAGTCTAATGCGGTGTCAAAAACATTTGATAGACAGTTTGAACACATTTGTATAGTTTGGTGAAGGAGGTAAGGAATTGCAAGTTAGTCAACAGATTAAAAAGCTACGATTACAGCATCAATTTAGCCAAGATGATGTGGCTGATCGAATTCATGTCTCACGCCAAACGATTTCAAATTGGGAGAATGACCATAACTACCCTGATATTCAAAGCTTACTTTTAATGGCCGATTTATATCATGTGAAGTTAGATGATTTGGTACGTGGGGATCTGGATGAAATTCAGACCAAAAAACTACAGCGAATGGTGCTCAAGGATACCATTTTGCGCTTTTCAATTTTGATTGTTTACTTTATCGCCATGTTCTTAACGCGTAACAATCTAACGTTGTACTTTTGGTCATGGCTAATTGGATTGGCACTAACGATTGCAACAATTTATTTTGGTTCTAAACGCCAACGGCAAATGGGACTGAAACTACAAACGTATCATGATATTGTTTACTATTTAAAAACCGGTCAATTGTTGGATAGTCAATTTGCTAAACGTCGAACAATTATGGAATTAGGAATAGCAATCTTAATTGGAACAGCTTTTGCAGCCATTTCAATTATAAATTAAGCAGAGGGGGCAACATAATGTTAGAAGTAAAACACTTAAATAAACGTTTTGGTGACATGGTTGCGGTTAATGATGAAAGCTTCACCTTAAAAGAGGGTGAAATACTTGGATTGATTGGCCAAAATGGAGCTGGTAAAACGACTACTTTTCGTATGATTTTGGATTTACTAAAGCCTGATTCAGGAGAAGTGTTGTGGAATGGAAAACCATTTACACAGGATGAACACGATTTGGTCGGATTCTTGCCAGAAGAACGTGGACTCTATTTAAAAATGACGATTGAACAACAAGTAGTTTATTTTGCTGAATTACGGGGACAAAAGCCAGCTGTGACGAAACAAAAACTGGATAGTTGGATGAATCGTTTCGATGTTAAAGGAAAGAAAACTGACAAGATTAAAGACCTTTCCAAAGGTAATCAGCAAAAGGTTCAAGTTATCGCTACTTTAATCCACGATCCGAAGTTTATTATTTTGGATGAACCCTTTAGTGGACTAGATCCTGTTAATGCCAGTCTATTGGAAAAAGGGATTGAGGACATGCGTGCTCAAGGAGCAGCAATCATCTATTCATCACATGATATGGGTAATGTCGAAAAAATCAGTGATAAATTAATGATGTTGCGTCGAGGTGAAACAGTCTTGAATGGTCCAACTGAAAGTATCCGTGATAGCTTTGGTGATACGCGAATTACATTGCAATCACCACTAACAGAATCAGAATTATTATCCATTGATGGCGTTGAAGATGTTCAACAGCATGGCCCTCGTTTTGAAGTTACATTAAGTGATGCCGAGGTTGGTAAGGAGGTCTTTAAAAAGGCTACTAAAAATGGCTATATCAAGCAATTTGATCAACAGCCACCAACACTAGATGAAATCTTCCGTATGAAAGTAGGTGAAGGCAATGAGTAAATTCTGGGTAATCGTTCGACAAGTAATCGTCAAAAATTTTAAGACACCTACTTATATTGTTATGTTGCTGACTCCGGTCATTGCAATGCTTGGAATAGGCTTGTTCATCTTTATTTCTAATCAAACTAGTCAGACTCCAAAGATTGCCATTGTTTCTGAAAATCAGGCTTTCCGGACAGCGTTAGTACATGCTAAGACAAACGGTGATTATAAAGTAAAGACTAACCTAGATACAGAAAACAAAGCAGAAGCAGCTTTATCTAAAGAAAAAATCGATGGATACTTAGTTGTCGACACTAAAAATAATGACATTAAAGCAACATACAAAACTAGAACTAATGGTAATGATTTAGACAAAAGCAATTTAAAAAATAGTATTAATGGAATTAAGACCCAACTTTCTGCCAGCAAGTTAGGTCTTAGCAATAAGCAATTGAAAGAGCTATTTACACCAGCAACATTTGAAACCAAGTCGGTTTCTTATACGAATGGTAAACAGAAAGCTCAAAAGAATAATCAACAGGCTATTAACTTGATATTAGCTAATATCGTCACGGTATTGATTTATATTTTCATGCTTAACTACGCGTCGATGATTGCTCAAGAAATTGCGACAGAAAAGGGCTCGAAGATTATGGAAATCTTGGTAAGTAGTGTTAAACCAAGAATTCAATTCTTTGCTAAAGTAACTGCTATGTTTGTACTTATTTTGATTCAAGTAGCGATTACGGCCTTGTCAGCATTTATTGGAGTTAAATACTTCGGGCAGTCAATCAGTATGCTGAAGGGATTGAACTTAAATGAACTTCAACCTTCAATTGTACTGATCTTAGCCCTATTCTTTATCTTAGGTGTCATGCTCTATACGATTGTAGCCGCTGGATTGGGTGCATTAGTAGCTCGTTCTGATCAAGTTGGACAAGCAATTTCACCACTTTCAATGATTGCATTGGCAGCTTATGCCGCTTCGTTTATTGCGATGAATAGTAATTCGATTTTAGTGAAGATAGGTTCTTTTGTCCCATTCGTTTCACAAAGTTTAATGCCAGTTCGTTATGCAATTGGAAATGCGACAACTAGTGAAGCTTATATCAGTATCGTGTTATTAGCCATTGCAGTTGGCTTCTCACTCTGGGGTGCCGTTCGTTTGTATGAAAAACATGTGCTGGACTACTCAGATAAGAAGTTGTGGCGTTTTAATTTTAAAAGAAGTAAGTAGCTAGTTTATATAACCCGTCCAACCGGCTTTCTGCTCGAGATTATTGTAGAATGGGCACATAGAAAGCTTCAGGAAAGGATGATTATTAAATGGCAAAAGTATATTTATCCGCTGAATTACCAACCAAGGCGACCGATATTATGAAGAAAGCCGGATTAGATGTTGAAAGCTACTCAGGCACCGGCTTAATTAGTCATGATGAGTTAAAAGAAAACGTTCGGGATGCTGATTACTTAATTACGGCTCTATCAACAAATGTTGATAAGGATATTATCCAAGCAGCACCTAATTTAAAATTAATCGCTAATTATGGTGCCGGTTTTAATAATATTGACGTTGATTTTGCTAAACAACAAGGAATACCAGTAACCAATACGCCTGGTGTTTCAACAACCTCCACAGCTGAAGTAACCGTTGGATTAATCCTAAGTATTATGCATCGAATGCCTGAAGGTGATCGTTTAATGCGGTCGAAAGGCTTTGATGGATGGGCACCACTATTTTTCCTTGGACATGTACTAGAGAATAAAACAGTTGGAATCGTTGGAATGGGTAGTATTGGTCAGGCAGTTGCCAAACGACTATTAGCATTCGATATGAATGTGATTTATAGTCAGCGCCATCCACTTCTGGCTGATAATGAATTAGCTGATAAAGTGAAGTATGTTCCTCAAGATGAGTTGATTAAAACGGCCGACGTCGTTACTTTACATGTCCCATTAGGACCAGCAACGAAACACCTGATTGATGCAAATGCTTTGTCAAATATGAAATCAAGTAGTTACTTGATCAATGCCGCTAGGGGACCAATCATTGATGAACGAGCTGTATTAAAGGCATTGCAAAAGAATGAAATTGCTGGTGCGGCGTTGGATGTTTATGAAGCTGAACCTCAAGTGGCAGACGAGTTTAAGCAACTAGATAACGTTGTTTTAACACCACATATTGGAAATGCGACGGTTGAAGCACGTGATGGAATGGCGGAGATTGTTGCGGAAAATGTGCGACTTGTGAATAGTGGCGAAGCAGCAAAGTTTATCGTTAATAAATAGCAAAGTTAAAATTGATTTTACAAAAAGAGAGCTTGACAGTTTTATTGGTTGAGCTGTAGTATTATTTCCAACATGAATATCGTCCTTATAAACCAATGAGGTGGAGATCAAGATTATTGTGCACATACAGAGAGTCATTGTTGCTGAGAATATGGCTGAACGCAGATAGTTAAATGGACTACCGAGGGCTTTCCCGAACTTTTAGTACGGAAAGACGTGCGACATACGTCAGTTGTCAGGAGAATGTTAGTTCTCTGTGGAGAGGGATCCTAGGGTTATTTTACGATAGCTCAATAGGATTTAATTAAGGTGGCACCGCGGGAAACCGTCCTTAACACATTGGCTGTTAAGGGCGGTTTTTTTTGTAATTTAAAAACGGGGTGAAACACATGGTATTAGTACGATGGCAAAGCTTAATGGACTTCCTAGCTATTATTTATAAAAACAATTTCGGAGGAAAGTATCATGAGTTTAGCCAACCACAAACGTTTATTAGCCTTCTTAGGCGGAATCATTATTATTTTAGGAGCAGTGAGTTTTCATAATATTCAAAAAGGACATTCTAAAACAACACCACAATCAATTAATTTGTATACAACTAATGCGTTATCAACACTAGATGTTTCAAAGAGTACGGATAGTGTTTCTAATTCACAATTAACGGAAGTTGATGAAGGATTATATCGATTGGATGCTAACAGTAAACCAGTTAATGCTTTAGCTGACAAAACTCGCATTTCAAAAGATGGTAAGAACTATACAATTGATTTAAAGCATGATGGACGCTGGAGTAACGGAGATCCAGTAACAGCTCAAGACTTTGTTTACTCTTGGAGAAGAACATTAAATCCCAAAACTAAATCTGAATTTACGTATGTCTTTTCAAATATTAAAAATGCGGACCAAGTTGCAGCAGGAAAATTATCAACTAGCGAACTTGGTGTAAAAGCTGTGGGTAAGTATCAACTGAAAATTGAACTTTCAAAGCCAGCATCATATTTTACTAAACTACTTGCCAGCAGTACTTTCTATCCCATTAATCAAAAATCAGTTCAGAAGTTTGGCAATAAATACGGAACTTCAGCTGCAACAACGAGCTTTAATGGTCCATTCACTTTAGAAAACTGGACTGGAACTAACGATGCATGGGTTTTGAAAAAGAATCCAAAATATCGAGATCATCAAGCTGTTAAATTGAACAAAATTAACTATAAAGTGATGAAGTCTAATTCAACGGCATATAACATGTATCAGGCACATAAGTTTGATGTAGCAACTCTAACTGGTGAACAGAATGTTGCAAATAAATCGAATCCAGCTTTAAAGACACTATCAGCAGGCAGTGTTGGCTTCATTCAATATAATCAGAAGAATAAGGTTGCCGCTAATAAGAACCTGAGATTGGCAATTTCACAGGCTATTGACCGTAAACAATTAACACAAAAGATATTACAAAACGGATCAATTCCAGCTAAGAGTTTTGCGGTTCAAAATATGGCTAAAAGTCCTAAGGATCAACGCGATTTTGCCGATGAAGCATATGTTAAGAACACTGTAGATTACCAGCCGTCAGATGCACAAGCTAATTTTGATAAAGCTCAAAAAGAATTAAACCAAAAGCAAATTAATTTGACGATTACTTGTGGTGATGACGACAATACTCACCAAATGGCAGAATTTATTCAAAGTCAGCTAACTGGTCATTTGAAGGGATTAAACGTTGAAATTCAAGCACTACCATTTCCTTCAATGTTGGCGAAAGTTTCACAAGGACATTTCCAGCTTAATCTAACAGCATGGAATATGGACTTTGCTGATCCTGATCAATCTTTAACGATTCTTACATCACACAGTAATTCCAACATGGGTCATTTCAAAAATAAAACCTTCGACAATTTAATGACGAAGGCTGATGGAACTGATGCGTTGAAAGGTTCAGATCGATATAATGATCTACTTCAAGCAGCTAAAATTGTGGCAAAAGAGCAAGCTGTAACACCACTTTATGAAGGACGTACACACGTGTTAGTAAACCCTCGTCTTAAAGGTGTGGTATTTAATAACTTCAGTGGTGCAATGAACTTTAGAACTGCATATGTTAAATAGATTAGAGCTGCTGGAATTGAATATTATTGGGAACTTTTTCCAAAAAGAGTGCAACCTCTGATAACTTATCCTGAATTAATTTTTGCTTAGCCTTAGAAATCTTTTTCCAGGTGATTACTTCAAAGTTCACTTTCTTGCCAGACACCTTGTACGTCCAATGACCGATTACCACGCCATCAACTAGAACTGGTGCCATAAGAATACCGTTCTTCGACCACATTATGGATTGATATTCAGTCGGAATGAGCCATTCTTTTTGAATGTACCCGGTCATTAATGCATCAAAACGAGCTGCGATTTGAACATTGTCATGTGCGTCGTTATCAATATCCTGTAGCTCTAATTTGGTTAGAAAGTGTGGAGCATAATTGATTACTCCATTAATTTCAACGTGTTCCATACCGGATGTAACTTGTTTCCAAATCGGACGAACAATACCAACCTTAATACCAGTCCATTTTACAAAGTCTTCTAAACTAGCTGGAGCATAGCCGTTTAGGTATTCGACGATTAACTGTTGAACAGCACTTTCAATCGACATTGGTTGATAAATATTTTGAGCTGATACTAGTTGAAATTGTTGTGTAGTACTGTTGGGGTTGAAAAACCCGTGTCCATTGGCAGTCAAGGTTTGCAAAATTGCATAGATTAAATTAGTGCCGAGTTGTTGTTCAGTCATCATCGAAGAAAGAAATTTTACCAACTCCGGTTTTGATAAGGTTCGTTGCTGGTCCAGATAGGGTGTGAGCTCTTTTTCAGCTTTGAGAACAAGTTCTTTTTCACCTAAATAATAGTTATTAGGCAGATGTTCTTGAGAGTGAGCGTTAATTATCAAATTCCAATCTTCGACAGTTAGTAGGTGTAATGTCCAACGCTGTGACCAAGAACGAACGATTTTCTGTTGATCATAGTCTTTGCTCAACGTGGATAAATCTAGTTGTTTAGATTTAATAGCCAAGTTAATTTCAGCCATTCGTTGGGCTTGTGATTGAATTCCAACACTATTTTTTAGGACGGAAAATTCAGAATCTTGTTTATTAAAAATTTGATGATTAGCAAGTCGGTTTAGTCTGAGTTCTTCATTGTTCATAGTTGTCGTTCCTTTAATTTTCTATAATCTGTAGTTTATTATCCGCCAAGTAAAACGCGGTTTCAATTTCAAACTAAAAATCACAAATTGTCCGTTTGAATTGAATTTATCAATGGTATACTGTTGAGGTAGACAAATTATAGGAGATGACATCATGACTGAAGAACGAAGCTTAATCCTTGTAAAACCTGATGGTGTGCTAAACGGCCATATAGGAGAAGTGATTACCCGCATTGAAAATCGTCGTTATCAAATTAAGGCGTTGAAAGTGGTAAATGCTAGTAAAGAACAATTAGCAGAACATTATAATCAACTAGTAGACAAACCTTTTTACCCTAGTATCGAAGAATTTATGCAGTCTGGTCCAATTGTTGCCATGATTGTCAGTGGTAAGAATATTGTTGAAACATTCCGCAAAATGGCAGGAGCAACCAATCCATCAGATGCTTTAATTGGTACAATTCGCGGCGACTTTGCTCGTGAATGGGATAAGGGTTCAATTCAAAACGTGGTGCATAGTTCTGATAGTATCGAAAGTGCCGAACGAGAAATTAAAATATGGTTTCCAGAAGAAAAATAAGAGAGTGGAAAATAAGGCGTANTCGAATGATTCGTACTTGGAATCGTTTGATTTTTATAGCTAGGGCGGCGACCGAGGTGATTTGAGCCGAGCAGGAAAGTTTCGGACTTTGAAACTTTCATCCTTTTGTCAGCCTGATTTTCCCGATTTAGACTATTAAAGTTTATGAACTAAATAAGCCTGAACAAAAAAACAATTTTTGTTCAGGCTTATTTTTATTTTGCAGTAGCTTTTTTACTACCTTGACGTAAACGTTCAATCGCAATCAAATCAGCGACTACCAATAGTACTGCTGAAATGATAAATGCGATGTGCATTCCGTAAATAAAGAGGTTTGGTTGTCCAGTTGGGTAAGTGGTAATTGTTTTGTGAGCTCGCATGCTCATAACGAGGAAGAGGGATGTTGTTGATAAACTAACACCTAAAATCATACCTAAGTTTCGAGCTAACGCATTTACACTACCAGCAATACCGAGTCGATTAGTTGGAACAGACGACATAACGACGGCATTATTTGGTGACTGGAAGAGTCCGGTTCCGATTCCGGTTAATAATGATGCGAGGAAGAACACCCACATTGGCGTGTTCAAATTAAATGTAACAACAATTAATTGTGAGATTAGTAAAGTAGTTAGTCCAATTACAGTGATTTTGGGACCACCAAATCGATCAGCCAAAACACCACCAAGAGGCCCAAAGACAACCATGGTTAGTGGGATGATCGACATCAAGGTTCCTGAGATACCAGATGAAAATCCACGTGCATTTACCAAGTAATAAGGAATTAATACATTAAAGAAGAATCCATTGATAAATACGAACAGCGCTGCAAGGAGTCCTAAACTATAATCCGCAATTCTAAAAATCGATAAATCTAGTAAAGCTTTGGGTGAGTTATTTTCCGTTCTAATAAATAGGAATAACATAATAAGTGAAACGACTAACGATCCGATAATGATTGGATTACTATAGCCACTTTCTTGTCCTTGTAAAATAGCGAAGAAGAAAGTATTAACAAATAGCATAAATAAGATAGTTCCAAGCCAGTCTAGATCTTTGATACTTGAAGAAGTTTCGCTTTTAGGTAAACTCTTTAGTCCAAAGAGAATGGCGATAATCCCGATTGGGACGTTAATCCAAAAAATATAATTCCATGGAAGATAATTTAAAATCAAACCACCAATTGCAGGACCAGCAACCGCACCAAGGGCTACGAAAGTACCGATAACTCCCATTGCACGGCCACGTTGAGCCATAGGGAATGAGCTAGTGGTAATCCCAAAACTATTCGACATGGTCATTGAAGCACCAACCGCTTGTAAAGCACGTGATCCGAGTAAGAATGGAAGTCCCATATTCAGTCCGGCTAGAAATGAACCAACTAAGAAGACCGCCGTTCCAATTTTGAATACCCGTGTTTTACCGATTACGTCTCCTAAACGACCGAAGAACATTAGTAGCGAACTGATTGTCATGAGATAGATGGAGACAACCCATTCAATTTGGCTTGAAGAAACTTGTAGTTCTTTGGACATAATTGGCATGGCGATGTTTACGATTGATCCATCCAAGGTGGACATAAAAGTAAACATACCTAAGGCAATTAAAATAAAGATTTTATTAGCACCTGTTGTATTTTCGTTTTTCATAATGATTACTCCCCCAATTTATTCATCAATCCATTCTCATTGTGAAAAGTGGATATGTCAACTATTTTCCCTTAGACTAACTAATAGTAGTGATCGATTTTAAACTAAAAGGAGTATTTAAAAATGTTAAAAGTTGTTTTCCATATTGATGAAATGCAAGTGTGGCCTAGACTAATGTCTAACCTAGATAACTTTCTTGAACAGAAACCAGATAGTGATCTAAAAGTTGTCGTAAATGGCGACGCTGTGACAAAAGTACTTGATTCGGTAATCCAAACATTTATCGAGAACCATTCAACGATTGATTTTCTGATCTGTCACAATGCGCTACATTCACATCAAATGACTGATAGTCAGATTAGTAAGCCCGCAAAAGTAGTACCGGCTGGGGTTGTGGCGATTGCTGAATTGGAAGCAGATGGATATTCTTATATTAAGCCGTAAAAAAATGAGAGTGAGAATAAAGACGGGTTGATTCTCCGCTTTAGACTATTATCATAAGAAAATAAACATACTAAGATTAGCTCTG
>NZ_JQCQ01000036.1 GCF_001437605.1 Pediococcus argentinicus | reverse complement strand
CCTCTCTTGACTTATTACCTTAGGTCTGGCTAATAATTTCATCTGTAAGCTGTTCTACCGTAAGTGGCATAGTCTTGAAGACAAAGCCCTTTTCTTGCAGTTCAAACGCCATTTCTGTGACTTCTGGCAAGCTTAAATGATGTTGTTTTAACCAATCGGGATCAGAAAAGACTTTCTGTGGTGAATCTTGTTTGATAACATGACCTTTTTCCAATACGACAACATGATCAGCATAATTAGAAACATCATTCATTTGATGCGTCACTAAAATAACTGTCATATTCTCTGATTGATGCAATTCATTAAAGAGCGTCATCATTTCCGTTCTTCCCTGGGGATCCAATCCAGCGGTTGGTTCGTCAAGAATTAGTATTTCAGGGTGAATAGCAATTATTCCAGCAATTGCAACACGTCTCATTTGACCACCTGATAGTTCAAACGGAGAACGGGACCACAGCTCCTTTGGAATACCGACCTTATTAAGAGAGTCTTCAGCTAAGCTAGTGGCCTTACTATCTTCAATTTCAAAATTAATCGGGCCAAACTTAACATCTTCAAGAACAGTATCAGCAAATAACTGACTCTCGGGAAATTGGAAAACAAGTCCAACGTTTTTGCGCACTTTAAGCAGTTGTTTGTTCTTAGACTTAGTATTAATTTCTTCACCATTAACGACAACAATGCCACTAGTAGGTTTTAGCAAACCATTTAAATGTTGAATCAAAGTGGATTTACCACTACCTGTATGACCAATCACAGCCGTATAAGATCCGTCTTTAATAGCTAAATTAATATCAAACAAAGATTGAAACGCAAACGGAGTGTTTGGCTGATAAGTATAATTTACTTTTTGGATCGTAATTGCCATAAATTATCCACCATACCTTTCTCACTCATCAACTGATGATCGAAATGATTCAAGCCTTTTGCTTCTAAACTCCATTTTAAACGTTCTGTAAATGGAGGCTCCAATCCTGTTAAGTTCATTAACTTGTGGTTCGTAAATACTGATTCAGGTGTGCCCTCACCAGCAATTACAGAATTATTTAATACAATAACATGATCAGCCAAAGTCGCTTCATTAACATCATGAGTTATAGAGATTACCGTGAGCCCCTTTTGTTGATGTAATTCTTTAATTAAACTGAGTATTTCTACGCGACCCTCAGGATCTAGCATACTCGTTGACTCATCTAAAATAATCAAATCTGGTGCAACAGCTAAGACTCCAGCAATTGCCACTCTCTGCTTCTGTCCACCAGAAAGCTGGTCCGGTTGATGTGTTTTAAACTCGGTCATTCGAACCTGTTCTAAAACTTGATTAACCGTCTTATGCATAGTTTCAGTATCAATATTCTTATTTTCCATACCAAACGCAACATCATCTTCAACAGTTGCACCAACAAATTGATTGTCTGGATTTTGAAAAATCATACCGATTTGATCTCTAACTTGCCAAACTGAGTCGTTGGTTAATTCAATACCACCAACTTTAATAACTCCCTGTTTAAAATCTAGTAAGCCATCAATACAACGGGCTAGCGTGCTCTTGCCACTACCATTACGGCCTACAATTGCAGTCCATGACCCTTTTTCTATATTTAATGAAACATCCGATAAAGCCGGTCGTTCATCATTTTGTTGATATTTATATGTAAGATGTTCAACCGTAACCAAATTTTCCATTGCCTGTTCTCCCGAATAATATGATTTTAATTCTACCATATCAGGACACAAAAAAATCACTGAAGATACTGATAGTCAGTCGAATAAACGACTCACCGTGGGCTAGACTCGGATTTCTCCATCATCGTAACACCCTACCAATACCTTAGTGATAGATTTGTTAATTTTAAAAATCGTTAAAGCTTAGTCAACTAGCTCTAAAACGACCATTTGAGCTCCGTCTCCACGACGTGGCATTGTCTTGTAAATACGTGTGTATCCACCTTGACGATCTGCATAGCGTGAAGATAAATCACCAAACAGTTTTTGAAGTGCAGATGATACTTTAATATCGTCTCCATCTTCAGCAACATCAGCAACAACGTTACGAACGAATGCTGCAGCTTGACGGCGGGCGTGTAAATCGCCACGTTTACCCAATGTAATCATCTTGTCGGTAGTCGAACGAACTTCTTTAGCTCGTGCTTCAGTTGTTACGATTTTTTCGTTAACAATCAAATCAGTTGTAAGATCACGAAGTAAAGCTTTTCGTTGTGAGCTTGTGCGACCTAATTTTCGATAACTCATCTATGGAAACCCTCCTTATAATTAGTCTTCAGAACGTAATGAAAGACCTAATGCATTAAGTTTTTCAATAACTTCTTCAAGTGACTTGCGACCAAGGTTTCTAACCTTCATCATTTGTGCTTCAGTACGATCAGTCAATTCTTGAACAGTATTGATACCAGCACGTTTCAAACAATTGTATGAACGAACAGACAAATCAAGTTCCTCGATTGTCATTTCTAGCATCTTTTCCTTGTGAGATTCTTCTTTTTCAACCATAATTTCAGTATCTTTAGCCTGATCATTAAGGTTAACGAAGATTGCAAGATGTTCTGTTAAGATTTTTGCTGAAAGACTTGTTGCTTCACTAGGAGTAATTGAACCATCTGTCCAAATATCCAGTGTTAACTTGTCATAATCATCCCGCTGACCAACACGTGTGTTTTCAACTTGATAATTGACACGTTCGATTGGGGTATAAATAGAATCGATTGGCAATACACCAATTGGCATATCAGCCTTTCGAGCCTTATTTTCGTCCGCAGAAGTATATCCACGTCCTTTTTCAGCTGTTAAGTGGGCATGGAATGTCGCACCTTCAGCTACAGTACAGATAGCTAAGTCAGGATTAAGAATCGTAACATCGCTATCAGCACTAATATCACCAGCAGTAACAGTAGCTGGACCCTTAACATCAATTTCCATTGACTTTTCGTCATCAGAATCAATTTTAAGTGAGACTTTCTTCAGATTTAAGATGATTTGTGTAACGTCTTCTACTACACCTTTAACAGTTGAGAATTCGTGTAAAACATCATCAATCTGAACACTCGTAACAGCAGCCCCTGGTAATGATGAAAGTAAAATACGACGAAGTGAATTACCTAATGTTGTACCGTATCCACGTTCCAACGGTTCGATAACAAATCGACCATAGTTTTCGCTCTCATCAACTTTATGAATCTTTGGCTTCTCAAATTCGATCATTCTAATTTTTACCCCTTTCAAAACGCACTGTGCATCTCGATTTTAAATGCATCAAGAAGTTTGACCTCAAATAGAATCGAACTCTATACACGACGGCGCTTTGGAGGACGAGAACCATTATGAGGTACTGGTGTAACATCGCGAATAGCTGTTACTTCAAGACCAGTAGCTTGTAGTGCACGAATTGCAGCTTCACGTCCTGAACCAGGACCCTTAACAGCAACTTCTACACTTTTCATTCCTTGTTCCATAGCTGCTTTAGTAGCTGCTTCTGCAGCCATTTGAGCAGCAAATGGTGTAGACTTACGACTACCTTTGAAACCAAGTGAACCAGCTGATGACCATGCAACAGCGTTTCCTTGAGGATCAGTAATCATAACAAGGGTATTGTTAAATGTTGAGTGGATATGTGCAACTCCGGACTCAATGTTCTTTTTTACTCGACGTTTGCGAGAATTACGTTTGGTTGCCATAGAAATGCTAGCCTCCTTTTATTATTTTTTTCTACCTGCGATTGAAACTTTTTTACCTTTACGTGTACGTGCATTGTTCTTTGTGTGTTGACCACGAACTGGTAACCCACGACGATGACGCATTCCACGGTATGAACCAATTTCTTGGAGTCGCTTGATATCAAGGCTAACTGAACGACGAAGATCACCTTCGACACGGTAGTTATCAACTTCCGTACGAATCTTATCTTCTTGATCAGCTGTTAAATCACGTACTCGAACATCTTCGGATACACCAGCATCCTTCAAGATCTTTTGAGCAGTTGTGTTACCAATACCAAAAATGTAAGTTAAGCCAATGACAATACGCTTGTCACGTGGCAAATCAATACCTGCAATACGGGCCATTAAATTTCACCTCCAAGTTAATTATTATTTTCCTTGACGCTGTTTGTGCTTAGGATTTGCAGAGCAAATTACCATAACGCGTCCTTTACGTTTAATTATTTTACAATGTTCGCACATTGGTTTCACTGATGGACGTACCTTCATGAATAGATCCTCCTAAACGAATAAAACTATTTGAATCGATAGGTAATGCGACCCTTGGACAGATCATAAGGTGACATTTCAACGGTTACCTTATCTCCTGGAAGAATCTTAATATAATGCATTCGAATCTTACCCGAAACATGGGCAAGAATCTCATGACCATTTTCAAGTTCTACTTTAAACATCGCATTAGGTAAGGTTTCTTTAACCATACCCTCAATTTCAATGACATTATCTTTAGCCACTAAATTTGTGCCTCCCATAACTTTCCTATACTAAACTCACGAAAAAGCTCCAAAGTATATTACTCGAAGCTAAACCTTAGAGAGTTTACCATACGAAAAAACTATTTGCAAATAACAACAATTTTAAATGTATGATAGACAAGCACAATTAAAGGGCTTTTAAGACCTTCTGGATTTCAGAATAAACATCATCAATATCCTGATCTCCATTAATATTGTAAAGGAGATGCTTGTCTTCGTAGTAATCAATCAAAGGCGTGTTAAGTTTTGTGTTAACAGCAATTCGATTTTTTACTGTTTCAGGCTTATCATCTTCACGTTGATAGAATTCATGATGTCCGCAGACATCGCAGGTTCCTTCAACCTTTGGACGATTGTAAAGCTTGTGATATGTAGCACCACAGTTTTTACAAATGAAACGACCAGACAAACGAGCAATTAATACTTCTGGATCAACATGAATGTTAATAACAGCAGTAACAGGTTTGTTTAGACGGCCAGTCATTTCATCAAGTGCCTTAGCTTGATCAAGATTTCTAGGAAATCCGTCAAGCATGTAGCCATCATTTACGTCATCCATTGATAAACGATCCTCAACAATTCCGTTTGTAACACTATCAGGAACTAATTCACCTTTATCAATGAACCCTTTAGCTTCAACACCCATCTTGGTTTCATTCTTCATGGCTTCACGGAAAATGTCACCAGTAGAAATGTGTTGAATCTTAAAATCTTCTACAATTCGTTGAGCCTGAGTACCTTTACCTGCACCCGGTAGACCCATTAATACAAGATTTAATTTAGTCATTTAAATTCTCCCCTAAACAATTAATCAACTTTATACTTACTCACGGATAAATCCTACATATTCTTGTTTCATCATTAAACCTTCAATTTGGTTTACTAAGTCAATAGCAACACCAATAACAATTAGAAGACTTGTTCCACCAAGACCAATTGATTCGTCAAGGCCCCAAATGTTACTTGCTAATAAAGGAACTAAAGCAACTAAGCCAAGAAATAGAGCTCCCACAACGCTAAGTCGCATTAATAAACGCGATACATAGTTTTGAGTTTCTTGTCCGGGCCAAACGCCTGGAATATAGCTACCTTGCTTTTGTAGATTCTCAGCAAGTTTTTCAGGATTGACTTGAACAAAAGCATAAAAGAATGTAAACAGAACAATCAATACAGTATATAAAATTGCTCCATCCGTAGTCTGCATATTGAAGACATCTTTAAGCACTTGATACCAACTATCATCGGAATGATTGGCTGCAAATGCCATCAGAATCGTTTGCGGTGTAGAAATAAACGAACTAGCAAAAATAACAGGGATAACTCCCGCTACATTAACCTTTAACGGAAGATAACTGCTTTCAGGTGCACCAGAAGCTCTTCTAGTGTACTGAATAGGAACTTTACGACTAGCTTGTTGAACCCAAGTTACGAAAACCACAATTGCAATAATTGCAATCAGAAGAATCCCGACATAGAGATAACTCTGTACCCATTGACTCTTGGGAGTGTTAAGGAATTGTTCAGTGTAGATTTGTTTAATCCCTGTTGGAGTTCTAGCAATGATACCTGCAAAGATAATCATTGAGACACCATTACCAATACCACGTTCAGTAATCATATCCCCCATCCAGGTTGTAAGCATTGTTCCAGCCGTTAGAATCAAACCAATCGTGACGAAGGTTTGAACATTCGGTTGATCAACTAAATGCATACTACTTAAGTAGTTAAATCCTGCCGTGATACCTATCGATTGAGCAAATGCCAAAACGATTGTGAAGTATCTAGTAACCTGATTCAACTTTCTACGACCGACCTCACCTTGTTTGCTCCATTCAACAAACTTCGGCACAATATCCATCTGTAAAAGTTGAATAATAATTTGCGCAGTGATGTAAGGTGAAACACCCATCGCAAAGATGGAATAGTTCGTTAATCCCCCACCACTAAAAGTATTAAGAATTCCGACTAAGCCAGAAGACGAAATGCTTGCAAGTGCCTTAGCATTAACGCCCGGCACAGTGATAAATGCTCCTAATCGAAATACAATCAAAACACCAAGTGTGAAGAGAATTTTATTTCTAATATCTTTCACTAATAAAGCGTTTTTGATAGTCGATAGCATTAAATCACCTCAGTTTTACCACCAGCAGCTTCAATTGCTTTAACAGCGCTATCAGAGAATTTATTAGCTTTAACTGTAAGCTTCTTTGAAACTTCGCCGTTTCCAAGAACTTTAACACCACTTAATTGTTTGCTGATAATGCCAGCTTTAAGTAATGCTTCTGGAGTAACTTCAGCACCATCATCAAAAACATTGAGACGATCTAAGTTTACAACAGCATATTCTTTACGGTTGATGTTAGTGAATCCACGTTTTGGAATACGACGGTACAATGGCATTTGGCCACCTTCGAATCCAAGACGTACTTTACCACGAGCCTTTTGACCTTTTTGTCCACGACCAGCAGTTTTTCCGTTACCAGAAGAAGTACCACGGCCAATACGCTTGCGCGATGTACGTGAGCCTTCACTAGCTTTTAATTCATTCAACTTCATGCAAAGGAACCTCCAATCTCAAAAAATTATTTAACTTCTTCAACTTCAATTAAGTGTGCAATGTGGAAAATTGCTCCACGAGTAGCCTCGTTATTAGGTAGGACAACAGAACTGTTAACACGACCTAATCCCAATTCTTTAACAATTTTACGTTGCTTAGGGAGGCGATGTACTGCACTTTTAATGAGAGTAATCTTTAACATTAATATTTCCTCCTTATTCAGCTAAGTGGTCTACTGAAACACCACGAAGGGCAGCAACTTCCTCAGCATTGTGCATATTCTTTAAGCCTTCGAAAGTAGCACGGACAACGTTAACAGGAGTGTTTGAACCCAAACGCTTACTTGTAACATCACCAATACCGGCTAATTCCATAACGGCACGAACAGCACCACCAGCAGCAACTCCAGAACCTTCTGGAGCTGGCTTCAATAGGATGCGGCCACCACCGAATGTACCAATGATTTCATGAGGGATAGTTGTTCCAACAATAGGAACTTCAATTAAGCTCTTACGTGCAGTTTCAACAGCCTTACGAATAGCTTCTGGTACTTCTTGTGCTTTACCAGTTCCGAAACCAACGTGACCATTCTTATCACCAACAACAACTAATGCAGCAAAGCGTAGACGACGTCCACCTTTAACAACCTTAGTAACACGGTTGATAGAAACAACACTATCTTCGATTTCTAACTTATCTGGATCGATAAACTTCGACATGTTCGTTTTCCCTCCTATCCTAGAATTTAAGTCCGTTTTCACGAGCAGCTTCTGCTAAAGCTTGCACGCGACCATGATAGATATATCCACCACGATCAAAAACGACATTTTCAATTTTCTTTTCAACAGCTCGTTTAGCTACTAAAGCACCAACTTGGCTTGCGACTTCAGTCTTCGAACCGCCTGATACTTCGCTATCTATTGTTGAGGCACTAACTAGCGTCACACCCGCTACGTCATCAATAATTTGAGCGTAGATGTTTTTATTAGAACGATATACATTTAAGCGTGGGCACTCTGCAGTACCAGAGATCTTTGCACGAACGCGTGAGTGACGACGTTGACGTGACTTGTTCTTATCTGGTTTAGAAATCAAAATATTCACCTCTACTATTTGATTATCAGCTGACTAAATCAAGCTGCTTTATTTACCTGTTTTACCTTCTTTAAGACGTACATATTCTCCAACATAACGAACACCCTTACCTTTATAAGGTTCAGGAGAACGTACGGCACGAATCTCAGCAGCTAAATCACCAACACGTTGTTTGCTGATCCCGCTAACATTGATATGTGTGTTGTCAGGAACTTCGACCTTTAAGTCTTCAGGAGTTTCCATTTCAACTGGGTTTGAGTAACCTAAGTTCAAGATTAATGTCTTGCCCTTAAGTTGTGCACGATAACCAACACCGACTAACTCAAGTTTCTTTTCAAAACCATTTACAACGCCATCAACCATGTTGTTGACGTTTGCACGAGTTGTTCCATGAAGTGCACGCATCTTGTTATCATCGCTTGGACGTGAGAATGAAATGACGTTGCCATCAATCTTCATTGTAATGTCTTTGCTGATTTCACGATTAAGTTCACCTTTAGGACCTTTTACAGTTACGTTGTTGCCATCTTGTTTAACTTCAACACCAGCTGGAATTTCAACTGGTTTATTACCGATACGGCTCATTCGAAGACACCTCCTTGTTTATTAATTATTACCAGATATAAGCTAATACTTCGCCACCAATTTTTTTAGCGCGAGCTTCTTTATCTGTTACGACACCTTGTGAAGTTGAGATAATTGCGATACCTAAACCGTTCAATACCTTAGGAACTTCATCTGATTTAACGTATGAACGTAAACCTGGTTTTGAAATACGCTTCAAACCTGTGATTACACGTTCATTGTTCTTTCCATATTTAAGGAATACGCGAATGATACCTTGCTTGTCATCATCAATGTATTCAACATCTTTGATAAAACCTTCATTCTTAAGAATTTCGGCAATATCGTGTTTGATTTTAGATGCAGGTACTTCTAATGATTCGTGACGCACCATGTTGGCGTTACGAATACGAGTTAGAAAGTCTGCAATAGGATCAGTCATAGACATTAAGTATTACCCTCCTTTTACTCTGGTTTATTGTTTACCAACTAGCTTTCTTCATACCAGGAATTTGTCCTTCATGAGCTAATTCACGAAGGCAAATACGGCATAAATGGAATTTACGGTATACAGAGTGTGGACGGCCACAACGTTCACAACGAGTGTAAGCTTGTGTTGAATACTTTGCTGGACGTTCACTCTTAACTACTAATGATTTTTTAGCCAAATTTATAGCTCCCTTCGCTTACTTTTCAAATGGCATTCCTAATTGTGCCAATAACTCACGTGATTCTTCATCTGTATTTGCAGTTGTAACGATAACAATATCTAAACCGCGAACACGATTAACATTATCATAATCAATTTCTGGGAAAATCAATTGTTCACGAACACCAAGCGTATAGTTACCACGACCGTCAAAGGCCTTTGAACTGATACCATGGAAGTCACGAACACGTGGAAGTGAAACGTTGATTAACTTGTCCAAGAAATCATACATTCTTTCGCCACGAAGAGTTACTTTAGCACCAATTGACATACCTTCACGTAAACGGAAGCCAGCAATTGACTTTTTAGCTTTTGTAACAAGTGGTTTTTGACCAGAGATAAGAGCAAGTTCAGCAACTGCTTCATCAAGATTCTTAGCGTTAGTAACAGCGTCACCAACACCCATGTTTAAAACAATCTTTTCAACCTTTGGTACTTGCATTACAGAAGTGTAATCAAACTTAGTAACCATTGCTGGTGTGATTTCACTAACGTACTTTTCTTTCAAACGATTTGCCATGAAAATTATTTCCTCCCTTCAATAATTATTTGTCGATACTTTCGCCAGATTTTTTTGAAACGCGAACTTTCTTACCGTCAACAAACTTAAAACCAACACGTGTAGGTTCATTAGTTGAAGGGTCAATAAGCATAACGTTTGATACAGCGATTGGTGCTTCGATATCAAGGATTCCACCTTGTGGGTTGGCATTGTTTGGCTTTTGATGTTTTTTAATCATGTTTAAGCCTTCAACAACTACCCGATTTTCTTTAGCAAGAGTTTTTTTGATGGTACCTTCCTTGCCTTTATCTTTTCCGCTAATAATGCGAACTTTGTCGCCTACTTTTACGAACATTGGGTGTCGCACCTCCTTCGATCCGATGATAAATTACAGTACTTCAGGCGCTAAGGAAACAATCTTCATGTAGTCCTTGTCACGTAATTCACGTGCAACGGGGCCAAAGATACGTGTTCCTTGAGGGCTCTTATCGTCTTTGATTAACACAGCTGCATTTTCATCGAACTTGATGTATGAACCATCAGTACGGTGTGCACCTTGTTTTGTACGAACAACAACGGCTTTTACAACGTCACCTTTTTTGACAACGCCACCTGGTGTTGCTTGCTTTACAGTAGCTACGATTGTATCACCAATGTAACCAAATTTTACATGTGAACCACCTAAAACTTTAATAACTAAAAGTTCACGTGCTCCAGAATTGTCAGCAACTTTTAAACGACTCTCTTGTTGGATCACAGTTAGTGTCCTCCCTTCATGTGTGTATCAGAATACGAATTTCTAGAATTTAGATAATAACTGCTTTTTGAACAATATCTAACAAACGGAATCGTTTTGTAGCAGACAATGGACGAGTTTCCATAATTGTTACAATATCGCCAGTCTTAGCTTCGTTATTTTCATCATGTGCTTTGTACTTCTTTGAATATCGAACACGTTTTCCATAGACAGGGTGTGTTTTATAAGTATCGATCTGAACAGTAATTGTCTTATCCATCTTATCTGAAACAACACGTCCTTGGTAAACTTTTCGAGCGTTACGTTCTTCACTCATTAATTAAGTCCTCCCTTCGTATTCTTCTACTTGTTTAATTCTTGTTGACGTAGAGCTGTTTTAATACGAGCGATGTTCTTACGAACAGCCTTTAGGCGAGCAGTGTTTTCCAATTGACCAGTTGCAAGTTGGAAACGCAAGTTAAATAACTCATCCTTGTATTCTTTTTCTTTATTGATCATTTCATCAGTGGTTAACTCATTAATTTCTTTAGCCTTCATCTGATTCGCCACCTACTTCCTCGCGAGTGATAATCTTAGTTTTAACAGGAAGTTTCATTGCTGCAAGTCTTAAAGCTTCGCGTGCAATTTCTTCTGAAACACCACCAACTTCGAACATTACCTTTTCGCGTTTTACTGGAGCTACCCAGCCTTCTGGAGTACCTTTACCATTACCCATACGAACACCAACACCTTTAGAAGTGTAGGACTTGTGAGGGAAAATTTTAATCCAGACCTTACCGCCACGTTTCATGTGACGAGTCATAGCGACACGGGCTGCTTCAATCTGACGGTTAGAAATCCAATGTGAAGTTACAGCTTGTAAGCCGAATTCACCGAATGTAACAGTCTTGCCACCCTTTGCGGCACCACGCATTTTACCACGGTGCTCACGACGATGCTTTACTCGTTTTGGTACTAGCATGTGTATTTCCCTCCTTATTTAGCGTTTCTTTTTGTTTCTTTAACTGCGGGTAATACTTCACCACGATAGATCCAGGTTTTAACACCTAATTGACCGTATGTAGTACGAGCTTCTACCCATGCATAGTCAACATCAGCACGTAATGTGTGTAGAGGAACTGTTCCTTCTGAATAGTGTTCAACACGTGACATGTCAGCACCATTTAAACGACCAGCGACTTGTGTCTTAATTCCTTTTGCACCAGAACGCATTGTACGTTGCATAGCTTGTTTCATCGCACGACGGAATGCCACGCGACCTTCTAATTGAGCAGCGATGTTTTCACCAACAAGTTTAGCTTCAAGATCAGGTTTCTTGATTTCAACGATGTTGATATGAACACGTTTGCCAGTTAAATTGTTTAATTGTTTACGTAACTTTTCAACTTCAGAACCACCCTTACCGATAACCATTCCTGGTTTTGCAGTATGAATTGAAACATTAACGCGATTTGCGGCACGTTCAATTTCAACGGTTGATACTGATGCGTCAGCAAGTTGCTTTGCGACGAATTCACGAATCTTAATATCTTCAGCTAGGAATTTAGCAAAATCTTTATCAGCATACCATTTTGCTTCCCAGTCACGAATGACACCGACACGGAATCCATTAGGATTTACTTTTTGACCCACGTGTTATCCCTCCTGTTTTTCTGATACTACTAAAGTAATATGACTTGTACGTTTGTTAATTGGTGAAGCAGAACCCTTTGCACGGGGACGGAAACGTTTTAACGTTGGTCCTTCATTAACAAAGACTTTGCTGATAACCAAATCTTCACGATCTAAGTCAAAATTATTTTCAGCGTTTGCCACTGCAGACTTCAATACCTTTTCAACTACAGGTGAAGCACCACGTGGTGTGAATTTTAAAATTGCAAAAGCTTCAGCGACGCTTTTACCTCTGATAAGATCGACTACGAGACGAACCTTACGAGCGGCAATTCGAACAGTCTTTGCAGTTGCCTGTGCAGATGTAACTTGTTCAGCCATGATTCATCCTCCTTATTTACCAGCTGTTTTCTTGTCGTCACCACCGTGACCACGGAAAGTACGTGTTGGAACAAATTCGCCAAGCTTATGACCAACCATATCGTCTTGAATGTAAACTGGAACGTGCTTTCTTCCATCATAGACTGCAATAGTGTAACCAATAAAGCTAGGGAAAATTGTTGAACGACGTGACCATGTGCGGATTACAGATTTTTTATCTGAATCTTTTTGAGCATCAATTTTTTTCAAAAGATGTTCGTCAGCGAATGGTCCCTTTTTTAAACTACGACCCATTATTTGACCTCCTTATGAAAGCTTGTTCTAGATATTACCTAAGCGACCGCGTTTACGACCACGAACGATAAATTTAGTTGATTTGTTGTGCTTGTTACGAGTTTTCTTACCAATAGTCTTCTTACCCCATGGTGATAGAGGTGATGGACGACCAATAGGAGCTTTACCTTCACCACCACCATGTGGATGATCGTTAGGGTTCATTACAGAACCACGAACATGTGGGCGTTGACCAGCGTAACGAGTACGACCAGCTTTACCAACATTTACAAGTTCATGTTCTTCATTACCAACAGCACCAATTGTTGCACGGCATGTTGATAGAATCATACGAACTTCTGATGAAGTTAAACGAACAAGGACGTATTTACCTTCTTTACCAAGTAATTGAGCTGAAGTACCAGCTGAACGAACAAGTTGTCCACCCTTACCAGGTTTTAATTCGATATTGTGAATAACAGTACCAACAGGAATATCACTAAGTGGTAATGTATTACCAACTTTGATATCTGCATCAGGTCCAGATTGAACTTTATCTCCAACCTTCAAACCTTTTGGTGCAATGATGTATGACTTAACACCATCAGCATAAACAAGAAGTGCAATGTTTGCTGTACGGTTTGGATCATATTCGATTGCCTTAACTGTTGCTGGAACATCATCTTTAATACGTTTGAAATCGATAACACGGTATTGACGCTTGTTACCACCGCCACGATGACGAACTGTCATGCGACCAGAGTTATTACGACCAGCAGTATGGCTTTGAGATTCTAACAATGACTTTTCAGGAGCTTTTTTAGTGATTTCACTATAGTCCAATTGAGTCATACCACGACGAGCATTCGTCGTTGGTTTGTATTTCTTAATCCCCACGTTGTTTCCCTCCTATACTTACTATTATTTATTCTTCGCTAAATAATTGAATTTCTTTTGAGTCAGCTGATAAGCTAACAATTGCCTTACGGCGTTTCTTTGTGTAACCAGCGTAACGGCCTTGGCGTTTAAGCTTACCTTTAACATTCATAATGTTAATTTTAATAACTTTAACGTCGAAGACTTCTTCGACAGCTTTTTTAACTTGTGTCTTAGTAGCGCGTGGATCAACATCGAATGTATAACGTTTATCGTCCAAGAGTGCCATTGAGCTTTCAGTGACAACGGGACGTAAGATAATATCACGTGATTCCATTATGCTAGAGCCTCCTCTACTTGAGAAAGAGCCTTTTGTGTAATGACAAGTTTGTCGCTGTTTGCAATATCCAAAACATTAATACCATCAGGTTTAACGATTTTAACATTTGGCAAGTTACGAGCAGCCAATACAGCACTTTCGTTTTCTTCTTCAAGAACTAACAATGCTTTCTTTTCAACATTAAGTTTGCTTAATGATTGAGCAAAGTCTTTTGTTTTTGGTGTGTCAAAATTGAATGTATCAACAACAACCAAGCTTTCGTCAAGAACTTTTTGTGAAAGAACTGACTTCAATGCTAAACGACGCATTTTCTTAGGAATGCTGTAAGCATATGATCTTGGAGTTGGTCCGAAGACGATACCACCACCACGCCATTGTGGTGAACGGATTGAACCTTGGCGAGCACGTCCAGTACCCTTTTGACGCCATGGCTTTCTACCACCACCACGAACAGCACTACGGTTTTTAACTGCATGTGTTCCTTGACGCATTGAAGCACGTTGCATAACGATAGCTTCGAAGATAACGTCGTTATTAGGTTCGATACCAAAGATATCTGCGTTTAAGTCGACGTCACCATTTTGTGCGCCGTCTTGTTTAAATAATGAAACGGTAGTCATTTATTGGTCCTCCCTTCTTATTTAGATGCTTTCTTAACAGCACTCTTAACAACTAAGTATGATTTCTTTGAACCAGGTACATTACCTTTAACTAAGAGTACGTTATTTTCTGTATCAGCCTTAACGATTTCAAGGTTTTGAATAGTAACTGTGTTGTTACCCATACGACCAGGTAACTTCTTTCCTGGGAATACTCGGTTAATAACAGCACCGAGAGAACCAGGACGACGATGATAACGAGAACCGTGCGCCATCGGACCACGACTTTGTCCATCTTTCTTGATAACACCTTGGAAACCATGTCCCTTAGTAGTACCAGTAACATCAACGATGTCGCCAGCTTCGAATACGTCAGCACTTAATGTGTCACCGACTTTTGTTTCTCCAAGCTCGACATCTCTGATTTCATGGATGAAGCGCTTAGGATTTGTGTTTGCTTTTGAAACATGACCTTGTTCAGGTTTGTTGCTCAATACTTGACGTTTATCGTCAAAACCAAGTTGTACGGCTGAATAACCATCGTTTTCAACAGTTTTCAATTGAAGTACAACGTTAGGAGTTGTATCGATAACAGTTACGGGAACAAGTTCACCGTTTGCAGTAAAGACCTGAGTCATACCGACTTTTTTTCCTAAGATTCCTTTTGTGGTCATGAGTACACCTCCATATATTATTTGTAAAAATTATAGTTTGATTTCAATATCTACACCACTTGGCAAGTCAAGTTTCATCAATGAGTCAACTGTCTTTGGTGTTGGGTTAACGATATCGATCAATCGTTTGTGTGTTCGCATTTCGAATTGTTCACGAGCTTTTTTAAACTTATGTGGTGAACTCAATACAGTATAAACTGTTCTTTCTGTTGGCAATGGGATTGGACCCGAAATTGTTGCTCCAGTACGTTGTGCTGTTTCAACGATCTTGTCAGCAGATTGATCTAAAATGCGGTGTTCGTAGGCCTTTAAGCGAATACGAATTTTTTGTTTTGCCATTGTGTTACCTCCTTCGTCTATTTTCAAAATAAGACTAGCTCCGTGAAAATTACCGCCACACCCTCGTGGCAAAGCGGCCGGGTGTGTCGCAACCTTTCACATCACAGCTCCTCTATTGTCTATCAATTTAGAGGGCATACTACACCCCTCCAAATTTCAAGTACTTATCCATAATACATGATAAATGGGAGTTTGACAACCCTTTTTAAAGACAATTTGATTACAAAATAAAAAACCCGAATTGTCAAATCAAGTGCAACA
>NZ_JQCQ01000035.1 GCF_001437605.1 Pediococcus argentinicus | reverse complement strand
ATTTTGTTCAGTTTTCAAAGGTCTACAGATTAACGTTTGTCGCCTCTTTGTTACTCAATGAGACAACTTAATAATCATACCACCTACAATTTAACATGTCAACAACTTTTTTCAAAGCAATTTATTTTATCAAATCGAGATGTGCTGTCTTTGTTACGAGACAACTTTTATATAATAGCAACTTGAGCAAATGATGTCAACAACTTTTTTAAATATCATTTATTTAAAAGTGAGTTTTAAACAACCAATTCTCAACTGCCGGAATTCCATTAAACCATATCTAAAAAATGAAAACAAGTACTTTATATAAACACACTTAAAATAAGACGATTTTACCGGCTTAACGCTTTACAGGACGTTGTTTTAGGTGTACTTTATAATTGTTCTAATATAACGAAGGAGGAGTTATACATATGTTAATGACAAGTTCGAAAATTATGGCAGCCATCTTTACCGTAGTCTATGCAGTTTTAATCTACATGGTGGCAACAGGTCAAATGATGGGTGCTATGTACCTAATGGCAATTGGCATGTTTGCAGAATCACTTCTTTGTCTTATTCATTGTTTCAAGAATAATAAATAGGAGGAAATTAACATGAGTAACGTATATCACGATTATTTCTATGATAAAAACGGCTTCGATAATCTAGATGGCGGATACTTTCCTTTGAAGCACCCCGATGTTGCCGAAAAGCCTTTAGCTATCCCGGCTGTCTTAAAACCAGATCAAGTAGACGGAGACGATGTCTACTATACTATTACAGCTCAAGAGGGTTCCTCACAACTATTTCAGGGTGTTCCTACCAAAACTTGGGGATACAATACTGATTTACTTGGTGAAACAGTTGTACTTGAGACTGGTAAAACGTATCACGTCACCCTAAAGAATGAGTTAAGTGAAGTTACTACTTTCCACTGGCACGGATTAAACATCGTTGGTCCTTTTGATGATGGTGGTCCACATGCACCCGTTTATCCACATGGTGAACGTAAAATTACATTTACAGTTGATCAACCTTCAGCAACGATTTGGTTGCATCCACATCCATGTCCAGAAACAGCTCGCCAAGTTTGGAACGGATTAGCAACCCCTGTTGTTATTACTGATAAATATGAGCAATCACTTCATCTACCATCAGAGTATGGTGTGGATGATATTCCGGTTGTACTACAAGATCGAAGCTACTACGATAATCAGCTCGATTATAAGAAGAGTTATGACGTTGATGGTACTCTTGGTGAATTTCCATTGATTAATGGGACTCTTAAGCCAGTATTTGAAGTTACTAAGCCTGTCATGCGCTTAAGACTATTAAATGGTTCGAACCGACGTGAATGGCGTCTTCACTTTAGTGATAATCATCCCTTCACCCAAATCGGTAGTGATGGTGGACTATTACCAGAAGCAGTTGAGTTAGATCATTTGATGTTAACTTGTGCTGAGCGTGCAGATGTCCTGGTTGATTTTTCAGACTATAAGCCTGGCGATGAAATCACATTGCAAACTGACGACTTTAGCTTCTTGAAATTTAAGATCGGATCATTTGAAGCATCTCATATCAATTTACCATCACCTTTGGCTAAATTAGAAGAATTAACACCTGATTCAGACGAGACTTCATTCCACACAGTTATGTCCGGTATGGATGACGAAGTTCGTTTGGACGGCAAATTGTTCGATATGCAACGAATTGATACTAAGCAACAAATCAATACAACTAAGATTTGGGAAGTAACGAATACTAACGATATGGAAGGCGGAATGATTCATCCATTCCACGTTCACGGTTGTCAGTTCCAACTCATTTCCAGAAATGGCAAAGATGTCTATCCTAATGAACATGGTTGGAAGGATACTATCGGAGTTAACCCGAACGAAACAGTTAAGATTAAAATCAAATTCACCAAGCTTGGCGTGTTCATGTACCACTGCCATATCCTCGAACATGAAGATACTGGCATGATGGCTCAAATCGAAATCTTTGATCCTGATCATCCAATGACATACAAGCTATTATCGATGGATGATATGATGCACGAAAAATTGTAACAAAAAAAGATTCTTCTATAGAAGAGAACTCTATCGAAGAATCTTTTTATAATTTGAGAGAAGAGAGTTGTTAATATGCATTTAGAGAAGAAACAACAAAATTGGTTTGTGTTCACATTATTATTAGGAACATTCACCATGTCCATTAGTCAGTCTGCACTATCGACTGCATATCCAACCTTTATGAAGTACTTTAATTTACCAGCTAGTACAATTGCATGGTTAACTACTGGGTTCATGCTAATCATGTGTGTAGTTATGCCACTGTCACCTTGGCTTTTAAATAACATCAAGTTCAAAAAACTGTATTTATCTCTACTGGCTATCTTCCTAATTGGAACAATCATTATTATCTGGGCACCCTCATTTCCAATTGTGATGTTAGGTCGATTAATGGAAGGATTTAGTGTTGGTGTTTTATTTCCATCATATCAATCCGTTATTTTAGAAATCACACCTAAAGAGCGACGCGGTGCCACGATGGGAACTGTTGGACTAGTTATGGGTTCCGCATTAGCTGTTGGACCAATCGTATCTGGAATACTACTACAAATCTTCAATTGGCAATCAATCTTTGCTTTCTTCTTGATTTTGCTAACAGTCGTATTGGTTATAGCAACGCAAACGATGGTCAGTCCAATGAAGTTAAAGCCATCTAGCTTTGATTTTCTATCGGTCTTTCTATCACTAGGCATTATCGGGTTGCTTTACTTTATTAACGAACTGCCCAAACAAGGTGGACATTTAACTCTCTGGGTCATCTTAATCATTTCATTGGGATTACTTTACTTCTTTGTTCAACGCCAACTACATTCTGAAACACCATTACTCCATTTAGATGTTTTGAAAGTGGCTAATTTTGACTTAGGTGTTGCCCTAACCGCAATTTCTTACATGTCATTGATCACTATTACCGTAATCATGCCACTCTACTATCAACAAATCATCGGACTCTCTCCATTATGGTCTGGATTATCATTAGTACCGGCAGCTGCATTGCTATCTTGGTTAAATCGTCGAAGTGGTAAAATGGCTGACCGAGTTGGATTCAAGCGCGTTATGTTGATTGGTATCACCCTATTCATAATTGGATGGGGATTGTTGTTAGTAAACCCATTCACGCATAACTTATGGATTGCAATCATTGCGTCGATGATTATCGAATCCGGAAATGCTTTTGTTATGATGCCAGCCACAACTTTGGGTGCTAATTCCTTACCAAATGAACGCATTCCACATGGCTCATCAATCATTGCCACGTTCCGTCAGATCATGGGATCAACGGCCGTTGTGATTGCAACCGTCATTCTAGGACAATCTAATTTCAAAGGCGTGTTCCTCTTCTTCCTAGTTTTGGAACTTCTGGCCCTGTACTTTGCATTACAAATTAAAGATACTAAAAGTAATAAATAATTAATTAGAAATAAAAATGGATTGCAAAGTTAATTTGCAGTCCATTTTTAATTTATTTTACACGAGCCAGGAAATACTTCTTCTTACCACGACGAACAATCACAAACTTGCCGTCAAAATGGCTAGCAGGATCAATCTCAGCTTCGAGATCGGTCACCTTTTCACCATTAATACGGATAGCACCGTTAGTAATGTCTTCACGTGCTTGACGACGTGATGATTCAATCTTTGTAGTATCTACTAACCAAAGAACGATGTTTTCTTTTTTAGCATCTACTTCGACTGTTGGCATGTTCTTGAATCCTTGTTCAATTTCACTAGCAGTTAAATCACTAACTTCACCTGAGAAGAGAGCTGCAGAAATATGTTCAGCTTCTTCAACAGCCTTTTGGCCATGAACAAATCCTGTTACTTCTTGTGCCAAACGACGTTGTGCTTCACGTTTTTCAGGAGCAGTCTTAACAGTTTCAGCTAAACGGTCAATTTCGTCCTTACTCAAGAATGTAAAGTACTTCAAGAATTTAACAACATCACGGTCATCTTGGTTAAGCCAGAATTGGTAGAATTCGTAAGGTGTGGTTTTTTCTGGATCAAGCCAGATATTGCCACCTTCTGATTTACCGAATTTAGTACCATCAGCTTTTAATAACAATGGAATTGTTAGACCAAACACCTTAGCATCTTGGCCTTCCATACGATGGATCAAGTCAGTTCCGGAAGTGATGTTACCCCATTGGTCACCACCACCAATTTGTAGTTGAACGTCTTCTTCCTTGAAAAGGTGTAAGAAATCAACTGATTGCAAAATTTGGTATGTGAATTCAGTAAATGAAATACCAACTTCCAAACGGCTAGCAACGATATCCTTAGCCAACATAGTATTAACATTGAATAACTTACCGTAATCACGCAAGAAGTCTAACAATGAAATCTTTGATAACCAGTCACGGTTATTAACAATCCGGAAGTTTTCGTTGCCAAAGAACTTCAACATTTGTTTTGTTAAGGCAGCTTCGTTGTGTTTAACTTGTTCCATTGTTTGGAGCACTCGTTCAGATTTTTTACCTGATGGGTCACCGATTGATCCAGTTCCACCACCGATAACAATAACTGGTTTATGACCAGCTTCTTGGAATCTCTTCAAAATCATAAAAGGAATCAAATGACCAATATGCATACTATCCCCAGTAGGATCGATGCCGGCATACAAGCCAACAGCCTTTTCTTCGGTTAATTTTTTCAAACCATCTGCATCGGTTTGTTGGTTAATTGCTCCACGCCAGTCTAGCTCATCAATAATATTCATAATAATTCCTCCTCTTAAAATTTCGAATCAAATAAAAAAGTCCCAAATTCTTAAAAAGAATCAGGGACGAAATTTTCCGCGTTACCACCTTGAATTGAACATAAATGTTCCACTCGACATCGATAACGTGATGATCCGTTCATTATGAAAGCTCCGTAGTGTAATTCATTAATCAACCGTTGCTTAGTTTGCAGTAACCACTAAGTTTCTAATGTCCATGTTGACAACTACTATGCTACTTCGTCGCTTTGATATTATGCACAATTGTACGTAAGATTTGTATACCTGTCAACTACCGGCATGATTTTTCATTAATAATTCAGCTTTATTTATTTGATGCTTTTAAGTGTTTGATTAGAATAGGCAACTTCTGATTTGAAATATAGTTTTAAACCACTATCAATATGGTGTACTTTAAAAATCTTCATTCCAAGCGAAGTCAATCACACTAAAAATTTCTGTATTATTGCCAATTATTCTAACACTAAATCATCGTAGCAAAAAAGAACCCAAATTGGATTCTTATAATTTTGTTATTTGTAAATCGCCGTAAAATTATCATCGTCATTTTCGATCACTTTAATTAATGTATCTTTAGAAGTCAAATGCTTGGCAGGCATTTTTAACAACTGACCGTTACCCATTACAGTATTTACTTGATCATTTTTCAAAATAAGACCATTGTTTTTTACAAAATGTAATTTTACACCATGACTTGGCTTCAACTGTCCATTAGTAATAATAGCCTTAATACCTTCCTGATGTAATTTATTAGCTAAGCTACCATCTGACATTGTCCAGACATACACTGGAAAGTTATGTCCAATCAACTTCTTTAAATTAGATGGACTGGCAACATTTTGTCTAATACTGGCGACTACTGTATTTTTATTAGTTTTTAATTCTGTTAAGTGACTTAAATATTCAGAAGAAACCTGTTCACCTAAATACTCAAGATTAACTGTCGGATCAATATTTTTTACTTTTATTAAATCTTCAAAATTAAATCCTTCAACGCCTGTTTGCTTTTGTAACTTCTCATGTGCAACCATATTCATAACTTTTTTAACATTGCTGTCGCTTACAGCAACTCCATCACTTTCATCCTTGAACTCAATATGAATGAAAGCTTTTTTCTCCCTAGCTAATTTCAAAAAATTAGCCAGTGTAAGAATTTTTGTGTTCTTAAATTTCTTACCTTTTATAATACCAAAATCATATTTATCGTTTAACTCTTCTAATGTGCAATTTCTGACATAAACTGTTTTCGAAATTTTACTACCATTTTTATTACGAGCGACACGATTAATATAAGGATCATGAATCATAACCGGAACATCATCCGACGTATAATGAATATCCGCTTCCCAATCTTTATAGCCTAACTTTGTAGCTGCCGTATAAGCGGCTATCGATTCCTCCGGTGCTTCCACATTATATCCGCGATGTGCAATATAGACTAGCGGTTGGCTAACTTTACTTGGCTTCAAAAATGACTTTCCCGATACAGTCTTTACATCAGAAACTTTAAGCCACCCTAACTTGCGACCATCCATTTGAGCCCTAACATACTGCGCCTTAGATCCTGTTGATTCTTGCAAATCAACAGTAATATATTTGTGATTAATATTACTCAATGTTTTAGTACGCACATTAAATGAACCTGAATCAACGTGGTCAGAGACCGTAACTCTTCCGGCTTTATTAATAATTGCATTATACTTCTTAACATTCTTATATTTAGCAATTGGAACAACTGACTGCTTTAAAATCCAACCGCTCTTTCTGTTTGTTGCATAAATGTAAATATATATCTTATTTTTAAAACTACGTGTTTTCCCTGTACGAACAAGTCGATACCGCTTCGCTTGATCAAGATATACCAGTCTCTCGCGTTTATGTACTTTCACAATCTTATAAACTGATTCACGTGACCTCTTACTGCGTGCACTCAATTTAATAATTGAATTAGCCTTGATGCTTGCTGCATTAACTTTTGATACACCCGCTGAAAACATGGTTAGTCCACCAAACGCCATTAGTACTGTTAATAACTTATATTTTTTCATATTTATACCCCCACACACATATAATAGTCTTTTAAACTAAAAAAATCACTGCAAATTTGCAGTGATTAACCTTATTCTATTTAGCTAATTCGTAAATTGCATGTGCATAGATAACAGCAGCATTGACGATATCATCAATAGCCATGTACTCGTTAGCTTGATGCATCACATTTTCACGACCTGGGAACTGAGCACCGAAGGCAACACCACGGTCTAAAATACGTCCGTAAGTTCCGCCACCGATGACTTGTTCTTGACCCTTTTTACCAGTGTGTTCTTCATAAATATCCAAGAGTGTTTTAACTAATGGATCATCTGCAGGAACATAATGTGGTCCTTGGGCATGACCAGATAAACTGATTTTGGCATTGAATTCACTTAATTCTGCAGTAGCTTTATCAATTACCTTATCTGTATTAGTTGATTGTGGATAGCGTACATTAATAATAATGTGGCTATCTTCACCAGCCGTAAATTCAAACAAGTCAGGGCTGATTGTTAAATCACCCATCTTAGCGTCATCAGAGTTAATACCTAACTTGTGTCCACGAGAATCTAAGTGCATATAGTTAGCAATCACGTTCAAGAAATCATTTTTAACTGTATCAAATAGGAATTCAGCAAGGAAAGTAGCAGCGTTCAATCCAGCCTTTGGTTCCAAGGCATGTGCTGACTTACCAACTAAGTAGAACTTCAAATCATTGCCATCGCGAGTTATTTCACCAGTTAGTTGATTTTTAGCTAGATAATCGGCATAAATTTCTTTCAAACGATCATCACTGCTAGCATCTTCAGCCACAATTACAGCCGTGGCATCACGAGGAATCATATTTTCTTTAATTCCACTAGTGAAACTCTTCAAAGCTAAATCAGAGTCTGCGTTAATAGCAGGTAACTCTACTTTGAAAGAGGCAATTCCCTTTTCACCATTGATAATTGGAAATTCAGCATCAGGAGAGAAACCAAAATCAGGGGTCTTTTCCGTTGCCAAGTAACGTTCCATTCCGTACCATTCACTCTCTTCATCTGTACCGAAGATTAAGCGAATTTTTTTAGAAACAGGCAATCCAAGTTCCTTGATAATCAATAAACCAAGGTAAGCTGCCATTGAGGGGCCTTTATCATCACTAGCCCCACGAGCATAAATTCTGTCGTCTTTAATTACTGGTTCAAATGGATTAGTTTCCCAGCCATCTCCACCAGGAACTTCATCCATATGACCTAAAATTCCGAAGATTTCATCCCCATCGCCATATTCGATATGTCCAGCAACATTTTCAACATTCTTAGTTGTAAAACCATCTTCCTTAGCAAATCCCAGCATCGTTTCCAAAGCCTTACGTGGACCAGGTCCTAAAGGAGCCTCTTTTGTACCATGTTCTGTATCTCGTGAACTATCAATCTTTAGTAATTCAACTAAACGGGTTAACATTAAATCTTTTCGTGAATCTACTTCTGCTTGCCAGTCAATTGTCATTTTGATTTCCACCTTTGATTTTAATAGGTTAATTATACAGGAATTTGTTTTGAAACTGGTAGAAAAGTGAGTTTTATCAAACAAAAAAACCGAGCCATATTTAATATGAACTCGACTCATAATTCAAATTAGTGAAAAGCCACAAATATTTGATAAATACTAAGTACCGTGCTGAGGAGCACAACAATCACTTCACCCATGAAAGTTGGAAACTCCATAACAGCAAACGCATTAGCATCCGTTAAACGATTAGCTCTTCGACGAACTTTAACACTGAACCAGCAACCATAAGCTGCAATCAAGCACGCAAATGGAACGAAATACAAAATATTCTTATTCACTAATGCTGAGCTTGCCAAATTAAAAGGAACATTGCTCTTTAGCATCGGTGTTGTCAAAAATACTAGTAAAAGAGGTAAAAATGGAAAAACTCTCAGCCAAGTAAATCTTGTGAAAGCAACTGTTTGCATCCATTTAGGTAAATCATCCACCGTTAAATCCGTTACCCGAGCATCCATAATTTGCTTATGCGCTGTTTTAACTTTTTCTTCAGTTGAGACTTTATTTTTCTTATGTTTACTCAATGTTTCGGATCCTCTTTTCATTGTTATCAATGTCTATCATACCAAAAGCTGATTCAATTAAAAAATCTGCCAGTTCACAGGTAAACTGACAGATTCTTTTTTATTAAGCAGCTTTTGCATCATTTGCAGCTCTTGTTTCAGCTTCTTGTTTCAATGCTTCACGGTCGGCAATCTTAAAGAATGGATAGTAAATTGCACCACCAATAATAATGTTAACCAATTGAAGAATTGAGCCAGAAATCTTACCTGTTGCCAAGAATCCTGAAATGATTGGAGGAGTTGTCCAAGGAACGGCAACACCGAACGTCTTACCAACCAAACCATATTTCATTGAGAAGTATGTTGTGATGACAGAAACTAATGGAACTACAACGAATGGAATTGCCATAATAGGGTTCAAAACAATTGGCATACCAAACATAATAGGTTCATTGATGTTGAATAATCCAGGAACACCTGCTAAACGACCAATAGCCTTAAGGTTATCTGATTTAGCTAAGAACATTAACATCAAAGCTAATGAAATTGTTTCACCAGAACCACCAGCATGAACGAAGTTATCAAAGAATTGTTGTGTAACAACATTTGGTAATTCTTTGTGAGCTTTAGCAGCTTCAGCATTTTGTGTCATTTGTCCTAACCAGATTGGAGCCATGATACCACCAACAACGTTAGCACCATGAATACCAAACAACCATAGGAATGATACAAAGAATTCAGCAACCAAGGCACCCCAGATAGAACCACCAACGGCTGTTAAAGGTTTAGCCAAAATTACAGTAATAACATTTGGAATTGTCTTGAAGAATGTGAAGCTGATACCTAAACGTAATAGCCACATACCTAAGATAATAATGAATCCTGGAATTAAAGCTGAAAAAGCATATCCAACTGCAGGAGGAACTGTATCTGGCATCTTGAATTGCCAGTTTTTGTGAATCATCCAAACAAACGCATCAGTTACAAATAAACCGATAAGTAAGGCTTCGAATAATCCTAATGAACCTAATTGACCCAATGGAACCCAAGCAGCTCCTGTTTTGTCAATATTCAAAGGAATTGTTAGCATAAATGCAGCTAACGAAATCATACTTGCTGACAATGCATCAATGTCTCCATATGATTTAGCTAATTGATATGAAATACCAATAACAGCAACCATTCCGATGATACTGAATGTAGCATTTGTTGCCCAGCCCATAACTGTTGCCCAGTTAGGACCAAATACTTTTGCCATAAAGCTCAAGTAAGCTGGAATTGGGAATGAACTAACCAAAAGGAATGTTGATCCAATAATGATTAGAGGCATTACCAAAGCAAAACCATCACGTAAAGCAACTAAGTGACGAGATGCTGCAACTTTACCAGCAATTGGCATTAGCTTTTCTTGTAAAAAGCCACCACTCTTGTTATCACTCATCGTGAAAACCTCCTAAAATAAATTTATACCGTCATTCCAAACAAAAATTGCAAACCTATAATATAAAAATGTTATAAGGAACAACGAATATATTGATGAAAGCGGATTGATGTATTCGCTTTCATCACTGACTATACCACATGGTATACACCAATGAAACCGGTTTATATCAATTTTCCGATTTTGGAACTTATTTTTTTTCTACCATCTTGAAATCACTCCATGGTTGAATACTGTCTAAAATCATGACGTCTTCAGGTGCTACATGACCAATAACATTGATACGACCGTTATTTTCTAAGTCTTGAAAAGCAATCTGTGTTTCAGCTTTATATTGTCCGTACTCGTTATTCATTAATAGTACGTCACCTTTTTTAATTGGCTTTACATTATTAGCTGGAATGTCACTATCCTTAAACCAAACACGAGTCATTGAACTTCTGAGTACATAGTCCGAGTTATCACCACGGTACGTATGTTCACTATCAAAGATGATGTGTTTTTCTAAGTCACTGACACCATTTTCAGTTTCAACATGAAGCACAGGTACAGTAGCTTTGAATGCTTCAGCAGCCTCTTTTAAATCTGCTTCATTTGGAACAGCATTAGCAATCAATACATCATCAATTAAACCTAATTGCTTCAAATGCATAATTTGAGTAAATAGTGTCTTGCCACGATGCAATTCCAAAGAAACCATGCCATCTTGTAGTGGCCAAGGACCAAATGTTCCAGAAGGTGCATTTACAAATGCTGCAGTATTTAAATTGTATTTACGATATTGTTCTGAAGTTTGCTTAAAGTAGTCCAAGCCTAAACCGGTGTAACGTTGTGGATAAAAGTTATGAGATCCAATCAAATTTGAACGATCTGGTGAATAGTCCATAATTTGATCAATATAATGAGTTCCACGACTCATATTAACTTCAATTTTGAGTCCATAAGGATTATGGGTCATTCGTGCTTCTTCTTGACCAGTAAATCCTTCATCCAAACGAACTCCCCAAGCACCAATTTCAGTAAAGAACTTCAAATCGTCATACGTAACTCCGAGTTGTTTAAATAAACCAGGGTTAATATCAACCATTGTTTCCATACCAAGGCTATTACCATATTCAATTGCGGCTTTAAAGTCAGCTACAACTGCTTCTTGGTCACCTTTAATTTGTAGCAATGAAGTAAAAATTCTTTCATACCCATACTTGTGTGCTAAATCTAAATATTGCTTAGTTTCCTCTAAGCTCATCTTATCTGGATAAATCGAAACTCCTAAACGTCCCATGAAAATCCTCCTTATATAATATTGGACTATGCCAATGAATCCGTTTTCATTCTAGCATAAAAAAAAGTACAATCCAAATTAGAAATGAACTGTACTACATAGTTAATAATGAAATAATCAAGCTTATAACAATGGTTCCTGATAAAATTGCTAGGAAAACAAATTGGATTGGCACCATTCCAAAGAAATAACCATTACCCCATGATCCACCAAGTTTTTGATAATCTCTTGTATGATCCGCATCAATCCTTTTAGCATTCTCCTTTTGTATTTCCCTTGCTTTAGGTATCGCCCTAATACACCAGACGAACAAGTAACCAAACAAAGGTACAAAAAGCCAACCGGCAATTCTTGCAATCATAATATCATCTCCGCTTTCGTGTACTCATAAATTAAGGATAACTCTAAAGTAGCCAACCTAGCAAAGTTATAATACAGATAACAATGGCAAACGACATTATTCCAAATCCAATTGGCATCATGCCAGCATAGTTTCCATTCCCCCATGATCCAGCTAGTTTTTGATAATCCCTTGTATGAGCAGCATCAATTCTTTTGGCATTCTATCTAACAACCTGCATTGATTTAGGAATGCTTCTAATAAAGTAAATAAATAATATAACCAATAGAATAAGACCCATCCATCCTAAGACTTTCATATAAATCACTCCCAATCATTCTGAATCAAGAAACTATCTACGTTTAAAGTCATTAATATCAAATTGCTTACTATAAGATCTATACCTACTATTTTTTATATTAGGTAACCGATAAGACAGATTACTGCGATTATTAATATAAATGCGACCATTCCGAAATAGATTGGAGTATATCCTTCAAAATGACCATTACCCCATGATCCACCAAGTTTTTGATAATCTTTAGTGTGTGCTTCATCAATTCTTTTTGCATTATCTTTTTGTGTTTGAATAGCACGAGGAATTGCTCTAATAAGCCAAACAATCAAAGCTATAAGTAAAACTACTGCTAACCATCCTAAAATTTTCATAATATTACTTCCTTTCGTTCACTCTATAAAACTAGAACCCCGCAACCTTGGGAAACATTAATGCAAAACTTAGTCCAAATAATATTAATCCAAACATAAACCCTGACCAAATTCCCATAACAATAAATGCACTAGTTCCCTGGGTACCATTATGTCTAACGGTTCTGATTGATTTATAAGCTGACCAGAACTCCCAAAACGAACCACATAAAACAATAATTCCTAAGATAAATAGCATTTTTACCATCTCCGAAGTTTTTTATGTCTTATTAACCCTTTCGTTAATATAATAGTTCCAAACGTTTTATTATGCAAACGCTTTCGTAAACTTTTTTTGTTTTTTCAATTTGACGCTCAAACCCTATCAATGATACCTTTTAGAGTAGAAGAAAAACGGAGAAAGATAAACGTATGACTAATTTACTTGGTTTTATTAACGCAATGACAGATAACTTAGGTGAGCGTCCTTCTGAAATGGATTTGGCAATCTTTGCTCGGATCGCCTATTTACCATTTCAACTAGTATTAAAAGACTCTTCAGATACCAAGCCACTCACCTTGGCATGTGAGGAAATATTAGAAAATCTTTCTGATCATGAAGAACTATTACTTTTACCATCTGATAAACAGTTAATGGAGCGTTTAGCATATAGTAAACGCTATGCAAATGTTGAAATCACCAACTTTGTGAACTCCACTGATCGATCGGTCACTAAACAGTTCAGTGCCGTAACTTTATTGTTAGATCGATCATTCAAAGTAGTTAGTTTCCGTGGTACAGACGGAACATTAATTGGCTGGCGTGAAGATTTCAATTTAGTATTTCAATCTGACGTGGCCGCGCAAAAAGATGCTTTAATTTACTTGCACCAAGCATTGGAGTCCGACAACCGAAAATTATGGATAGTTGGTCATTCTAAAGGAGGAAATCTTGCCGTATACGCTACGGTCAAAGAAAATCTGGCATTACTATCACCACGCTTAATTCAGACCGTTAATTTTGATGGACCTGGTTTTCCGCAAGATTTAATTTCAAAAACCAGTGATAGCCCATATAGCAGTTTAATAACAACACTAATACCTCAACTATCAGTTTTTGGTATGTTGGGTAAATATCCTTTTGATCAGAGAATCGTTTTAAGTATTGGAAAAGGACTATGGCAACACGATTTGTATACTTGGCAATCAGATAAAGATGGTCGTTTCTTGGGAACTACAGGACTAAGAGATAGCAGTCATTTTATTAACCAAACGACTTCTGATATTTTAGAATCTACTTCCGTTGAAGAACGCCAAAAATTTATTGATACAATCTTTGAAACCTTTCAGAATATGGATTACGTGACGATTAAAGACGTGATGAAGAACTGGAATCAGGTTTTACAGATGATTAAGACCAAGTCGGGTGATGCTAGTCCGGTAACCAAAAAGTACATTAATCAGACCATTTCAACTTTGATGGCAGTTATTATTAAGAATATTTCAGGGTTGAATCCACATCGAAAATAGGATTATTGGAGGGAGTGCTGTCTTTGGGATGGTGCTTTTTTTTGCAATTGGCTCTGTTCTTAATGGCTGAAACGCGAAAAGTAACTCAATCCCCTGTGCCTAGCTACAAAAACGCAAACATCCCCAAGTATGGGATATTGGCGTTTTCTATGCTATGCTCGGTGATTACCCGAGTTACTTTACGCTCTACTTGAATTTCACCGCTGTTCCGTATGCTGCGACTGTTTCCATATCGTCACGGATTGAATCGGAATCAAAACGCATCATTACTACAGCGTCTGCTCCCATTTCTTCAGCATTTGATCTTAAACGGTCAATCGCAATGTCACGAGCTTCTGATAGAAGTTCTGAATATGCTTTAATTTCACCACCGACAATATTCTTAAAGCCGGCACCAATGTTTTTAACTACGTTCTTTGATTGTGTGGTTAAACCGAATACTTCCCCTATAATTTCATAATCCTTACCAGGAACAGTCTCAGTTGTAGTTACTAGAATTTTTGCCATAAATAATCCCTCCAATTTATAATATGGTTCGAAATCATTATATCGCTTTCATTGCTTTTGTAACACTATTTAGCAGTTAGCTTCACACTACCGGAATGACTTTTAGCTCGTAAAACATTCTGCGTATCCGGATCGCCAATTGTGCCAATCACATAGGCACTACCTGTACTGCTTAAACTAACTTTACGATCGACCACCACGCGACCACTGTCCGTGCTCATTTCTAACTTAGCGTTAACTTGTGAATCGAGGTCTAATCTAATCGAACCACTATTAGCCTAAATATTAGTTTTACCAATCAGTTAATCAATGCCAAGGCGCGCACTACCACTGCGAACTAAAATATCCCCTGTCCCAGCGAAATGATTCATTTGCAACGCTCCACTATGGACTGTTAATCCAAGACGACCAGTAATATAGTTCAAGTTAACCCGACCACTCTTCGCATCGATTGTAAGATTAGGTGCTGAAATGGTATCAGCAGTCAATGTACCAGAGCTAACTAGTACGGTTGCTTTGTTAATTAAAACTGTATCCATTCGAACGCTACCACTACGAGCTTTGAGTTGAAGATTTAAATCTTCATTCTTAATATTGCGAACATCTACCCGTCCATCACGTGCTTCCAAATTCAGGTTACCTTTAAAACTATGTGGTACCAAGATTTCGGTACGCACTTTCAACCAATGAAGTCTTGGACGAACTCCTTCTCTAATATCAAGCTCATCCCCATACTGATTAGATTGGAGATAATAACGTTCATTATCGCGACTCATATACTCGTTAATCGTAAGTTGATCCTCACTAGTTTCACGTACCATAAAAATAGCTGAGCGGTATGCGATATTAATTTCAGAAAGGTTACTTACATCAAAGCTTTTCGAATTAACTAAGTCTAGATTACTAGGAAAAGAATCCACTGCTTCAAATTTGCCAATATGAACGTGATTTTCGTCAATATCTAAGAAGCCATTGAACATATTCACACGATTGCCATCGACTTGTAGAAATTTCCCAAGATTTACTCGGTCACCATCAATAATAGTTTGTTTGCCAATGCGCACTTCTGAGTCATCAATTTCCAATTCACCAAACTTAAAAAATGGATCATTATTATGGTCATTTTCGGCTTTTTCATCGGATGCTTGATCATCGTTAATTTCTTCTATTAACTCATCCACTGGGCCAAGTTGTTTGAATGCAGCACTGATAGCTTCGTCTTCAGACTTGCCATCCTTAATGTTGTCGTTCGTAAATTCCATTAAATCTGCCATCAGCTCTTCTTTAAGTTCCGTCAGCGTATTTGATGGTACCGCCTTAATAAAGAGTTAATCCAACTTTGTTCTGATTTTAGTTTCAATATCAGTCATCATTCTTCCCCCTGTAGCAATTGATCAATGATTCGTTTTGAAAAATTCCAATTTTCGATATTTTCTTTTAGCGCTGATTTACCATGATCTGTAATTCGGTAGTACTTCCGGCGTGATCCTTGCGTTTCATCGCCCCAGTATCCTTCAATATCCTGATTCTTTTCTAGTCGACGAAAGACCGTATACAGCGTTGCTTCATTGATTGAATATGCTTCATTACTACGTTCTTTGATTTTTTTAGCGATTGCATAACCGTAGCTATCGCCCTCATTTAAAAAGTTTAAAACTAACATATCGGTGTTGCCTCGGATTAAATCCTTCGTTAATTTTTCTGCCATATTAATCCTCTCCTTGATAAAAATCACTTTAGCACACACTACTTTGTGTGTCAAAGTAATGTGTCTGAAAATAGTGTTTAAAATATCAAAATAATCTGTATCTGTGGTATCCTAGTAATTATTAAAAAATAATTAAAAGGGGTTCTACAATATGGCAAATGAATATCCACAAGCAATGACAATCGCTGGTTCTGATAGTGATGGCAGTGCCGGCATGGAAGCTGACATGAACACATTTCTTAGACGCGATGTATACGGAATGTGTGTCTTGACCGCAGCTGTTGCCGGAAACTCATATGGTATTCAGGCTAGCACTGCTATGCCAATCGATTTTGTTAACCAAGAATTTCAATCAATTGCGGATGATTTCAAAGTCCGTTCAGCAAAAACCGGTATGTTAGCCGGTTCCGCTATGATTAAAACTGTTGTCGAAAATGTCAAAAAATTCGATTTTGGCCCACTAGTCGTTGACCCAGTTATTATCACCAAACACGGGGCTATGCTACTTGAAGAAGATGCCTATCAGACTTTTAAGGAGCTTTTAATTCCATTGGCTACTGTTATTACACCTAATTACTTTGAGGCTGTAAAACTAACTGATATGGAAATTAAGACGGATGAAGATGTAAAAGAAGCTGCTCACAAGCTTCAAAAGATGGGTGCTAAAAACGTAATGCTCAAGGGACAACATCAAGATCCTGATCAAACTGAAGTACGAGACTTCGTTCTTTTGGAAGACGGTAAAGAATTCTGGCTAAGTGAACCATATGTTAATACCGACCGCGTAAACGGAACTGGTGACACACTTTCAGCATGTATCTGTGCTGAAATCGCCAAAGGTGTCGACATTGAAACTGCTATTCGAACTGGTAAAACATGGGTTACTGCAGCTATTGCTAATCCTGTTGAAGTTGGTCACAAATTTGGCCCAGTTAACTTAGTTAAGAAATAAATCAAAATTAAAAGCCTACCAATGCGCTCGGCCCTGTCAAGTTGAC
>NZ_JQCQ01000034.1 GCF_001437605.1 Pediococcus argentinicus | reverse complement strand
GCTTGACTTTGGGTAGAAAAAAAGCATTCAGGAAAATTCCTAAATGCTTTTAAGCTACCGATACTAATGTTTTGCAACATTAATACGGTTAATAGCACGTCTAAGTGAAATCTGTGCTCGACGTAATTCACTATTATCATGAACTTGTTGAGCTTGACGAATTGTTGCTTCAGCACGTTTTTTAGCACTTTCAGCACGCGCAACATCAATATCAGTTTCATTTTCAGCAGTATCAGCAACAATTGTTGCCAAGTTATCTGAAAATTCGACAAAGCCACCATTTACGGCAACTGCATCTTCTTTATCATTGCTATTTTTAATTCTTACTTCATCAATCGAAAGTGATGCAATAACTGGCACATGGTCGGGCAAAATTCCAAGTTGGCCTTCTTTAGTCTTAACGACTAACATTGACGCTTGGTCATTTTCGTAGACCTGTCCATCAGGAGTAACAATACTAACGGTTAATACTGAATTATCAGCCAATTAGATCCCCTCCTAGTCTTTTGCTGCACTTGTTAATTGTTCAGCCTTCTTAACAACATCTTCAATTGGACCAACACCACGGAAAGCATCTTCAGGTAGGTCATCATACTTACCATCAAGAATACCTTTAAATCCAGCAACTGTTTGATCAACAGGAACATAAGAACCGGGTTGACCAGTAAATTGTTCCGCAACACTAAAGTTTTGTGAAAGGAAGAATTGGATACGACGAGCACGACCAACGATCGTTTTCTCTTCGTCTGAAAGTTCATCCATACCAAGAATTGAAATAATATCTTGAAGTTCACGGTAGCGTTGTAAGACATGTTGTACTTCTGTGGCAACTTGATAATGTTCTTCACCAACAATTTCAGGGTCAAGAGCACTAGAAGTTGATGCCAATGGATCCACAGCAGGGTAAATACCTTGTTGAGTTAAGCTACGTTCCAAGTTGGTTGTAGCATCCAAATGGGCAAAGGTTGTCGCAGGAGCAGGATCAGTATAATCATCAGCAGGCACGTAAACGGCCTGAATAGAAGTAACTGAACCCTTCTTTGTTGAAGTAATACGTTCTTGCAGTTGTCCCATTTCAGTAGCCAATGTTGGTTGGTAACCAACGGCTGAAGGAATACGTCCTAGCAAGGCAGAAACTTCTGATCCAGCTTGAGTAAAGCGGAAAATGTTATCGATGAACAAGAGCACATCTTGTCCTTCAACATCACGGAAGTATTCAGCGATTGTTAGTCCTGTAAGGGCAACACGCATACGAGCCCCAGGAGGCTCATTCATCTGACCATAGACCATGGCCGTTTTTTCAAGAACACCCGAACCTTTCATTTCGAAGTACAAGTCATTACCTTCACGGGTACGTTCACCAACTCCGGTAAAGACTGAAATACCATTATGTTCTTGAGCAATGTTATGAATTAATTCTTGAATTAAAACGGTTTTACCAACACCAGCACCACCGAAAAGACCAATCTTACCACCACGAATATATGGAGCAAGTAAGTCAATAACCTTAATTCCAGTTTCTAGAATTTCGGTACTTGGGTTTAGTTCATCGTAAGCAGGTGGCTCACGGTGAATTGGGTTCCGTTTTGCTTCTGAATCGAACGCTTCACCACTATCGATTGTTTCACCTAAAACATTGAACACACGGCCAAGTGTTTTATCTCCAACGGGTACTTCAATTGGAGCACCAGTATCTTCAACATCAAGACCACGTTGTAAACCTTCGGTTCCATCCATGGCGATTGTTCTAACCACACCGTCACCTAATTCGATTGCGACTTCAGTAACAAGGGTTGAACCATCATTTTTCTTAATGTTTAAAGCACTATTAATTGCTGGGAGTTCTTCGTTTAAGGGAAATTCGACGTCGATAACCGGTCCGATTACTTGAACAACTTTACCAGTACTCATATCGTAAATTCCTCTCGTAAAAAAATTTTATTCGAGCGCTGCCATACCACCGGTAATTTCAGTAATTTCAGTAGTAATAGCACTTTGACGCGCCCGGTTATATTGCAACTCAAGGTTAGCAATTAAATCACTTGCGTTATCTGAAGCAGTCTTCATGGCAGTTGAACTTGAAGCATGTTCAGCTGTTTTAGCATCAAGAATTGCTCCATAAACCAAGCTTTCGGCATATTGTGGCAAAATATCTTGGAGTAATATTTCTGGAGATGGTTCAGCATCATATTCTGCACCAAACTTCATTGCATCATCCTGTTTATTTTCCACAAGATCGTCACCACCAATTGGTAACATCTTAACTGATTCAAATGAATTAGAGAGACGATTTACAAAATGGTTGTAACAAACGTAAAGTTCATCAAATGTGTCATTTGCGTACATTGTAGTAACGGTTTTAACAATTTCACGAACTTCATTAAATGTTGGAACATCACTAACACCGCGATATTCATAAGCAACATTCATACCCAGGTTTTTATAAAAATCAGCACCAGTACCACCCACGGCTAAAATGACAGAGTCATCTTTGTCGTGATTATTCTTAGCCATGAAGTCATTAGTTTTCTTAATAACATTACTGTTATAAGAACCAACAAGTCCACGGTCAGAAGTGATAACAAGGTAGCCGACTTTTTTAACTGGTCGTTGTCTTAGAAGATCAATAGCTGAAATTCCAGACTGATCAGAATCTGAGCCGCCTACAGAGCCTTCGCTCATTAAGTGAGACATTGCAAGATGAGCCACAATACTTTCAACCTTTTTAGCATACACTTGATACCCAACGGTATGTTTTTGAATTTGATTCAACTTGGCTGTTGAAACCATTTGCATGGCTGTCGTGATTTGGCTAGTTTTTCTAGTCGAATCAATTCGACGCTTTACATCTTGTTCAGAGATTGCCACTCATTCTCACCACTTTCCTATTCAGTATCAATTAAGCTTCAGTAGTTTTAGTTGGTTTAAAATGTTCTGCAAATTCTTTGATAGCAGCATCCATTTTTTCTGAATCAGGAAGATCATGAGTTTCATGAATCTCATCGAATAGATCTTTATGATTACTTTCAACAAAGTCCATTAATTCGTCTTGGAAACGAAGAATATCGTCAACAGGAACGTTATCAAGGAAACCATGTGTAAGTGCATAAAGAATCATAACTTGATGTTCTACAACAAGTGGCTTGTGCAATGGTTGTTTAAGAACTTCAACAGTTCGACGACCACGGCTCAACTTAGCTTGTGTAGCAGCATCCAAATCAGAACCAAATTGAGCAAATGATTCCAATTCACGATATGAAGCAAGGTCCAAACGTAAAGTTCCGGCAACTTTCTTCATCGCTTTAATTTGAGCATCCCCACCAACACGTGATACAGAAGTACCAGCATCAATGGCTGGACGAACACCTGAATAGAAATAATCACTATCCAAGAAAACCTGTCCATCAGTGATTGAAATAACGTTAGTTGGAATATATGCTGAGATATCTCCGGCACGTGTTTCAACGAAAGGCAAAGCAGTCATTGATCCACCACCTAAATCATCACTCAATTTAGCTGCACGTTCAAGCAGACGTGAGTGAGTATAGAAGATATCACCAGGATAAGCTTCACGCCCAGGCGGACGGCGAAGGATTAATGAGAGTTCACGGTAAGCATCAGCTTGTTTTGTTAAATCATCATAGACGATTAAAACATGCTTGCCGTTGTACATAAATTCTTCACCCATAGCTGCACCAGCATATGGTGCAAGATATAGCATTGGTGCTGGTTCAGAAGGACCGGCACTAACAACGATTGTATAGTCCATAGCGCCGAAACGACGTAATGTTTCTACCTGAGTACGAACAGTTGATTCCTTTTGTCCAATAGCAACATAGATACAAATCATATCTTGATCCTTTTGGTTCAAGATTGTATCAATAGCAACTGATGTTTTACCAGTCTTACGGTCACCAATGATTAACTCACGTTGACCACGACCAATTGGAACAAGTGAATCGATGGCCTTAATACCAGTTTGAAGTGGTTGGTCAACTGATTTACGTTCCATAACACCAGGGGCTTTATGTTCAATAGGACGTGTCTTGTCGGTTTGGATTGCTCCATTTCCATCAAGTGGTTCACCCAGTGGGTTAACAACTCGACCGATCAAGGCGTCTCCAACGGGAACTTCCATAATTCTACCAGTGCGTTTAACAGTATCGCCTTCATGGATGCCATCAAAGCTACCCATGATAACAATACCAACGTCATTTGATTCAAGGTTTTGAACCATTCCGTAGACACCGTTAGAAAACTCGAGAAGTTCTCCAGAAAGAGCATTATCTAAGCCATGAGCACGAGCAATACCGTCACCAACATATGTAACGGTACCTGTTTCTTCTACATTAAGCTCAGCTTGGTAGTTTTCTAATTGCTGTTTGATTAGAGCACTGATTTCCTCAGCCTTAATGCTCATAAAAGTCTCACCTCTTTACAAAATCGTTTCATTAACTAATAAGCATCTGTTTGATTTTGTTAATTTGTGAACTAACGCTACCATCGTAGATTAGTCCGTTTGCTTGTAGAATTGCGCCACCAATGATTGAATCATCGATATTACTATCTAAAATAACTTGTTTTGCACCCACACGTTTAGCAAATTGTTGAGAAATTTGATCACGTTGAGTGTCACTGATTTGGACGGCCGTAGTTAACTTAGCACGAACAATATGCTGGTTAGCATCACAGAGATCATCGAAAGCATCGATAATATCTGTCAGGTTACCAATTCGGCCATAGTCAAAGGTCATCTTGATCAGGTTACTAACGTAAGGTGAAGCACTCTTAGTTAATAGATTTAAAATCTCTAACTTTTCATTATGTTTCAGGCCTTTATCCGTTAAAATTTTGCCTAATCCGTCGTTATCTAAAAAGACTTGGCGAACCTGATGAAGTTCCTCCCGTGTGGAAGTAACTTGATCATGTTCAGCGACAACATCGAATAATGCTTTGGAATAACGTTTTGCAATGGTCATCTTATCTAGACTCATTTGTTATCACCCAAACCTTCGATATAAGAATCAATCAATTCCTTTTGACTGTCAGCATCAAGTTCTTTTTTGACAATTTTAGAAGCAATTTCAATAGACAATGCCGCAACATCGTTTTGTGCGCCCTTAAATGCATCGGCACGTTCTTGTTCAATATCAGAATGAGCACGTTCTTTAAGTGATTGAGCATCTTTTTGAGCTTCATCAACAATCAAAGCTTTTTGACGGTCACCACTATCCTTGGCATTGTTAATAATGTCTGTTGCTTCTGCATGAGACTTATCTAAAGCTTCTTTACGTTCAGCAGCTAACTTTTGAGCTTCCTTACGTGATTCTTCAGCTGAGTCCATATCATTAGCAATTCGATCAGCACGTTCTTTTAAGATTGCACTAACCGGATTCCATGCAAAGTATGCAATGGCAGCCATTAAGACAACAAATAGGATTGCGTAAAACAACATATCACCGATATATAAACCAGCACCTGCTGCGCCTAACAAAAAATGCGAAAACATCTATTGACACCTCCCTTTTAAGAAATTATCTGTATCAAAAAGTATTATTTGTTCATTACAAGTAATGAAACAACAAAGGCGATAATAGGCATAGCTTCAACTAAACCAACACCGATGAACATGTTTGTACGTAATTGACCAGATAATTCAGGTTGGCGAGCCATTCCTTCAAGCATTTTTGAGATAACGATACCATCACCGATACCTCCACCAATAGCTGCTCCAAACATAGCAATTCCAGCTGCAATAGCACCCATAATAAATGTTCCTCCTAAAATTAATTAAAATTATTCTTCTACTTCGATCTTATCGGAAATATATACGGACGTTAGTGTAACGAACACGAACGCTTGTATAGCACCCAAGAATACGGAAAACGCTTGCCAAATTAAAGCAAGTAGGATGGCAACAACCATATTCAGGATTCCTCCAGAAAATGCCATACCACCAATGATCTTCAAGAGCATTTCACCAGCGAAGATAACACCGTAAATACGTAAACCAAGAGTTAAGAAATCAATAAATTCAGTAAAAATACTGATTGGTAACCACACCTTAAATGGTGTCAGATACGTATTCTTAAAGTATCCTTTAAATCCAAGTTGTGACACACCCGAATAATGCGCAAGCATCATTGTAATCAATGAGAATGTCAAAGTTACAATCGGATCAGCCGTTGGACTTCTTAAGTAAGTAACATGATTCCAACCTATTTGTAAGAACAAACCTATTTCGTTTGAAACAAATAGGAACAAGAATAATGTAAATGCGTAAAGTCCAAAACCAGTAGACTTTTTAGCATCCATCGATCCACGTAGGATTCCATTTGTGAAATCCATCATCCACTCTAGTGCATTCTGTTTACCTGTTGGTCGTAACTTCAAGTTACGAGACATAATAAATACAACTAGAAAGACAATAACTGCTGCAACCGTTCCGGAAATGATGTTCGTTGTATTGAATGTCAAACCAAGAAACTGAAATGTAGCAATTGATTCACCATCCACAGAATATCACCTCTTTTCTACCATATATTTTAATGTTTAGCGTAATAAAAGACAGTATTTTCCGTGTGAAAATACAATTGAAATAATACCACCAATTCAACTAAAACACAAAAAAAGAAATATCTATCAAACCCCGTCAATGGTAGCGCTTCAACCCTACTCACTACATGATTTTGAGTCCAAAATAAAAAGTAATCTGAATTAAAATTCAGACTACTTTTTTAAAATTGTATTATTTAGTTCCAAAAAGACGGTCACCTGCATCACCCAAGCCAGGAACAATATATCCGTCTTCGTTCAAACCGTCGTCAAGAGCGGCTGTGAAGATATCAACGTCTGGATGAGCTTCTTGCAAGGCTTTAACACCTTCTGGGGCAGCTACTAGGAAGCAAAGACGAATGTCTTTTGCACCACGTTTTTTAAGCGCATCGACAGCCATAATTGCTGAACCACCTGTAGCAAGCATTGGATCAACCACAAAGATTTGACGTTCGCTAATGTCACTTGGTAACTTAACGAAGTATTCCACGGGCTTAAGTGTCTTTTCGTCACGATACATACCGATATGACCTACTCGAGCAGCAGGAATCATTTCTAGCATTCCGTCAACCATACCTAAACCTGCACGTAAAATAGGTACAATAGCAACCTTTTTACCTGAGATTTGTTTTTGTTTCGTAACTTGAATTGGAGTTTCAATAGTTACATCTTCTAATGGCATATCGCGTGATACCTCATAAGCCATTAAATTAGAGATTTCATTAACCATTTCCCGAAAAACTTTAGTACCACAATGCTTATCGCGGATAATTGTTAATTTGTGTTGAATCAACGGATGATCTAAAACTTCAAATTTGCCCATGCTAAAAACGCCCCTTTCAATTTTCCTTATCAATTGTAGCGAAAAACTGAGGAAAAAACTAGGCTATTTGCTTAAATTGGATGATTTTTTGTTAAATTAAAGACTGATTCCTTAATTTCATCCAATACTGCTTGATTTTCAGAGTTATGAATTGCCTTAATAATGAGATGAGCAACTTGTTTAGCATCGTCTTCTTTAAATCCACGTGTTGTAATTGCAGGTGTTCCAAGTCGAATCCCACTGGTTTTAAATGGACTTAACTTTTCATCTGGAATTGCTTCTTTATTAGTGGTAATAAATACACCATCTAATAAGTTCTGAACTTCTTTACCATTTAATCCCGTTTGAGTTAAATCAATCGTCATCAAATGATTATCAGTTCCACCCGAAACAACATGCAAGTCTGGTTCATTTTCAAAAACTTCAGCCATTGCTTGAGCATTCTTAATCACTTGTTTTGAATATGTTTCAAATTCAGGTTTCAAGGCTTCACCAAATGCAACAGCTTTACCAGCAATCACATGTTCTAATGGTCCACCTTGGTTTTGAGGAAAGACTGCAAAGTTTAATTGTTTAGCATATTTTTCTTGAGATAAAATCAAACCACCACGAGGTCCACGTAAAGTCTTATGTGTTGTAGTTGTGACAACATCAGCAATGCCAACTGGTGATGGATGTAATCCTGTAGCTACTAATCCAGCGATATGAGCCATATCGACCATTAAGAAGGCACCTACTTCGTCAGCAATATCTCTAAACTTCTGCCAATCAATAATACGACTGTATGCTGAAGCACCAGCGACAATAATTTGAGGCTTTTCTTTAAGGGCAATTTCACGAATTTTGTCATAGTCTAATCGTTCAGTTTTAGCATCGACACCGTAACTAACTGATTGATAAAATGTTCCACTAAAACTAACTTTTGCCCCATGAGTTAAATGACCACCAGCATTGAGGTCCATACCCAAAATCTTATCACCAGGTTTAATAAATGCGGAATAAGCAGCGGCATTAGCTTGTGATCCGGAATGTGGTTGAACATTCGCATATTCGGCCCCAAATAGATCTTTAGCACGATCAATTGCTAATTGTTCAATTTGATCGATAAATTCACAACCACCGTAGTAGCGCTTGCCAGGATATCCTTCGGCATATTTATTGGTTAAGATACTTCCTTGTGCTGCACGAACTGCATCAGAAACAATGTTTTCGGATGCAATTAATTCGATATTGTGTTGCTGACGATCAGCTTCACGATTAATTGCTGCAAATAATTCTGGGTCTTGTGCCTCAATTTCAGGTTTAGTCATTAAATAAAATCCTCCTAAAGTGCTTGATTTTTGAGATGTTGCTGACCGGCTGATTTTTCTAACCGATTCATATATGCTTCGCCCAAGCCTTCTTTATTAAATTCTTGTGCAAAGATTACTTGTATTTTCTCATTATTATCTAATGTACGCAAGCCATCAAATAAATTATGAGCGGCGTCATTCACATTTTTGCCTAAACTAAAGGTAACTGTCTCATCCCATGGATATTCATCTAATACATGATCGACGGCCATAACAGCGCTTTGATCTTTGAACTTTGTATCCACAAGTTCGTGAACTTGATTCCATTCTGAGTCACCTACGATGTATACCTGAGCTGCGGGGGCATAATGTTTGTACTTCATTCCTGGGGCTTTTGGAACTTCATTAGCACCAACTTTATGATGATCAGTCTGTATTTCTCCAATCACAGGTTCTAATTCGGCAGGCGTAAGTGCTCCGGGACGTAAAATTGTTGGAATCGCCCCAGACATATCAATAACAGTTGATTCCACACCAATTTTAGTTTCTCCATCATCTAAAACGCCAGCAATTTTACCATCCAAATCATGCATTACATGTTCAGGTCTTGTTGGACTTGGTTTACCAGATGTATTGGCTGAAGGTCCGACTAGTGGTACCCTTGCGGTTTTAATCAATTCAATTGTGGCCGCATTAGCTGGATTACGAAATGCAGCTGTTTTAAGCCCACCTGTTACGGTTTGACTCAATGCACCAGGAATAATTGGCAAAATGATTGTTAGTGGCCCTGGCCAAAATTGATCCATTAGCTTTTTAGCTGCCGGTGTAATCGTCGCAAACTTTTTAACATCTTCTTCACCAGCAACGTGAACAATTAAAGGATTATCAGATGGACGTCCCTTGGCTAAATAAACTTTTTTAACAGCAGTTTCGTTAGTTGCGTCAGCACCAAGACCATAAACTGTTTCAGTTGGAAAAGCGACCAGTTCACCATCTCTTAGCTTTTGTGCTGCTTCATTAATTTCTGATTTCGAAAATATCTTACTCATCACTCATTACCTCATCTGTACTTTTAAAATTCGATCGTGTTCAGTAATATCTTTGATAATTTCAGTATTTGCATCTGGAAATTGGCTTTGGAACCACTCTTTTAATGCTGGCCCTTGTCTAAATCCGATCTCGCATAACAAATAACCACCTACATTCAAATATTCTTTTAAATGCTTGCCAATCTCTTTATACCAGAATAATCCCTGATCTTCTGCAAAAAGTGCCATGTCGGGTTCATAATCTAGGACACTTTGATCCATATCTGAACGTTCATCTTCAGCAATGTAAGGAGGATTGCTGACAATCACATCAAACTTATTCATTTTCGATTCATCTAATGCTTCGAACATGGAACCTTGTCGCAATGTCACATCTACACCAAAATGTTGTCGATTAATCTTAGCAATGTCTAAAGCATCATTGGATAAATCAGTACCTGTGACTGACCACTCTGGTTGCTCTAACTTTAGAGTTAAAGCAATATCACCACTACCAGTTCCCAAATCCAGTACATTAGCATTATTAGGCAAGTCTGATTTCAAACTTAAAACTTGCTCCACTAATTCCTCTGTTTCCATTCTTGGAATTAAGACTCGCTCATCAACGTAGAATTCTCGTCCAAAGAAATTAGCAATTTTAGTAACATATTGTGCCGGTCGACCTAAAGCAACTGATTGCACCATTTTCTGAAATTGTTGCCAACGAGAACTGGTCATCTGTGCACGATAATTTAATACCAACTCTGAATGACTCCACTGGTACTCATCCATCATCAATAGTTGTGCTGAATCAGGGTCAACATTTTTCGAATTGTTTTGGATAAATAAAGAAGCCCATTTCAGGGCTTCAAAATACGTTGGAAGATTACTACTCATTTCGTAACTGCTCCATCTTTTTAGCTTGATCATCAAGAATCAAAGCATCAATTATTTCTTGTAGTTCACCATTCATAACACGATCTAATTTATTTAAAGTCAAACCAATCCGATGATCTGTTACACGGTTTTGTGGGAAGTTATATGTTCGAATTCGTTCTGAACGATCACCCGTTCCGACCGCACTCTTACGTTCCGCATTATATGCATCAGTTTCTTGTGTTTGATAGTAATCATAAACACGTGCTTTAAGAATCCGCATCGCTTTTTCACGGTTTTGCTGTTGTGACCGTTCATCCTGCATAGCAACCACAATACCAGATGGTAAATGGGTCATACGAACAGCAGAAGATGTTTTATTAATATGCTGTCCACCAGCACCAGATGAACGATAAACGTCAGTTCTAATGTCTTTAGGATCCAATGTAATATCAACATCTTCAGCTTCTGGCATTACACCAACTGTTGAAGTTGAGGTATGAACACGGCCAGCTGATTCAGTGGTAGGAACGCGTTGAACACGGTGAGCACCATTCTCATACTTAAGTTTGGAATAAACTTTATCACCAGAAATCATCAATACAATTTCTTTAAATCCACCAACATCAGTTGGGTTTTCATCAACGATTTCAACTGTCCATCCTTGGCTTTCAGCGTAACGACTGTACATGTTATATAAGTCAGCAGCAAACAAACTAGCTTCGTCTCCACCAGCAGCACCATGAATTTCCATAATGATATTTTTTTCATCGTTAGGGTCTGATGGAAGCATCAAGATTTTGATTTCTTCTTCTAACTTATCGCGTTGTTCACGTAATTCTGAAAGTTCACTCTTAACAAGGGCGTCCATATCAGGATCTAATTTTTCTTGTTGTAACTCTTCGTTATCTGAAATTTGTTCAACCACATCACGGTATTGTTTGTATTTATCTACCGTTTCACGCAGTTCACCTTCTTCTTTAGAAAGCGCGGTATATTTTTGTGAATCAGCTAAAACATCTGGATCTGCCAAAAGTTCGCTTAATTCACTGTAACGATCCGCAACTGCTTGTAGCTTATCAATAAAGTTATGCATATATCTTAGTTCTCCGTTTCTTCAATTAGCTGGTTGAAATAATGGCGACGACAAACTGGGTAATATGATTCATTCCCACCAATTTGAACCTGTTCACCTTCATATACTGGTTTACCATCGTGGAATCTAAGATTCATCAAAGCCTTATGCTTACAGAACCAGCAAATCGTCTTCATTTCCACAATCTTATCAGCATACAATAAAAGATATTTAGATCCTTCAAATAGTTCATTTCTAAAATCATTTTTTAAGCCAAAAGTCATAACTGGAATTCCAAGTTCGTCAACGACTTTAGCTAGTTCCAAGACATGATGTTTCTTTAAGAATTGTGCCTCGTCAATTAAAACACAGGCTGCATCTTCCTCTTGGCCCTTAATTAGTTCTAAAATATTTGATTCATCAAAAATTGGAATTGCAGGACTCTTCAAACCAATTCGACTGGATATTTCACCAACCTTGGTTCTAGTGTCAACACCACTTGTCATTAGAATAACGTGTTTATTTTGTTCTTTATAGTTATGAGCAACCTTTAAAATCTCGATTGATTTACCACTGTTCATTGCTCCGTAATGAAAGAAAAGTTGTGCCACTGCAATCCCCACCCTTTAATTTTTATATCCAACTTTAAAGTATAGCTGATTTAGATTAAAAATTCATCACTAGGTTATATAAGTAAGAAACTTTTTTTTTTAGCGAATTTAGATTAAAATAATAGCTTAGATGTTTACAACACACGGAGGATAATCATGTCGTTTAAAAGTACCCTAGCCACTTGGGCTGGAAAATCATCATACTGGTTCCTGCATACTTTCCGTTCGGGTGGTAGTTCACTCCCCGGAAAAATCACTACTAAAGTTGACCCTGACATTTTAAAAACACTTGGCCAAGACTACGATGTGGTTATTATTACAGGAACAAACGGAAAGACACTTACAACTGCTTTAACAGTTAAAGTACTCCGTCAAAAATTCGATCATGTTTTAACTAATCCGACTGGTTCCAACATGGAACAAGGAATTGTAACTACCTTCCTTACGGATCACAAATCAAAAAACGGTAAAAATATTGCCGTTTTGGAAGTTGACGAAGCAAATGTTATTAAAGTTACTAAGTACATCAAACCACTTGCATTTGTATTCACTAATATTTTCCGTGATCAAATGGACCGATACGGTGAAATTTACACAACTTATCAAAAAATCTTAGATGGTGTTGCACTTGCTCCAGAGGCAACGATTATTGCTAACGGTGATACGCCAATCTTTAACTCAAGGGATTTACCAAATCCAATCGTTTATTACGGTTTCAATAACCAACCAGATGGTGAGATGCGTGCCCACTTTAACACTGATGGTGTCTTGTGTCCTCGTTGTCAGCATATCATTCACTACAAATTTATTACCTATAGTAACCAAGGTAAGTATTACTGTCCTAACTGTGGATGGCATCGTCCAGAACTACGTTACCAACTTACTCAGTTAGGTGAACTCACACCAAACAGTTCGAAGTTCTTTATTGATGGCTCTAACTTCAACCTTCACATTGGTGGTTTATACAATATCTATAACGCATTGGCTGCTTATTCAGTTGGTAAATTCTTAGGAGTTCCAACTTCTGCTATTCAAACTGCTTTAAATGATCCCGATGAACGAGTATTTGGTCGTCAGGAACAAATTAATGTCGATGGCAAAGAAATCATCATCGTCTTGGTTAAAAATCCGGTTGGTATTAACCAGGTTATTGACATGGTCGGTACTGAAAAAGATCCATTCTCATTTGTTGGACTTTTAAATGCCAACTATGCTGACGGCTTGGACACTAGTTGGATTTGGGACGGCGATTTTGAAAAGCTTACTCAAATGAATATTCAACAATATATGACCGGTGGCGAACGCTACAAAGATATTACTTTCCGTCTTAAAGTAGCTGGTGTTCAAGATGACCAGTTATGGGTTGAAAACAATTTGAAAGATGCTGTTGCAAAAATTAAGGATTTACCAACAAAAAGAGTTTATGTTTTCGCAACTTATACAGCCATGCTACAATTGCGTAAACAATTAGCAGCTGATGGATACATTAAGGAGGGAATGGCTTAATGTTTAAATATGAATTGAATGTCGCTCATCTCTACGGCGATTTAATGAATACCTATGGCGACAATGGTAACTTACTAGCACTAAAGTACTACGCTAACAAAATGGGTGTTGATCTCAAGACAACTGTTGTTAGTTTAGATGATAAGTTCAATGGTCAGGATTGGGACATCGTTTTCTTTGGCGGTGGTCAAGATTACGAACAGACCATTGTTTCAAAAGATATTCAGGATAAAAAAGATGGCATCACTAACTATATTGAAAATGGCGGTCCTATGTTAGCCATCTGTGGTGGTTACCAACTCTTGGGCCACTACTATGTCGGTGCCGACGGTGAAAAGATTCCAGGTATTGGCGCTCTTGATCATTACACAGTCAGTCAGGACCATAACCGATTCATCGGTAACATCTTGATTAAGAACAAAGAAACCGGCGAAAAATATCACGGCTTTGAAAATCATAATGGTATGACTTATCTCGGTAAAGGTGAACGTCCCCTTGGAGAAGTTATCGAAGGTCATGGTAACAATGATCAAGGACAGTCTGAAGGAGTTATTTACAAGAACGTATATGGTTCATACTTCCACGGACCAATTTTAACTAGAAATGGTATTCTAGCTAAACGAATTCTACTAACTGCACTTAAACGCAAATATCCTGATGTTGATTTCAGTGCACAAGAAGAAATGCAAATTGAAGCAACATTTTAAATCTAAATTAAAAGAGAGTGAGAAAAAAGGCGGTTTGATTCTGAGCATAGTATAGAAAACCGAATGATTCGTACTTGGAATCGTTTGGTTTTCGTAGATAGGCGGAAGAGTCAGCCTTTTTTCTCCGATTTAGACTATTAAAGTTAGGAAATGAAAAGACCCTGAAGTAAAAACGTTAGTTTTTACCCAGGGTCTTTTCTGTTTCTATCATATTTTTCCACTGCTTAATCACAACTCGATCGCCGTACTTTTTATAAATATTGTAGGCATCGTTGCTGTATTCTTGTAAATCTTGAGCATTGGTAAACAAATGTACGATTGATTCAGCCATCCCTAATACATCACCATCATTTAACAGTATACCATTGTGATGCGAATCAATAATCTCACTTGGACCATAATTATCGCTGAATGTAACAACAGGTAACCCGTGCCCTAACGCATCGATCATTGCCATTGGCATTGCATCCTCATGATTAGCTGATATAAATACTTGAGCCTGGTTATAAATGTCGTCTAGATTGTGTTCAAACCCTTTAACCTTAATTTGTTGAACTAGGCCTAATTCCGAAATAAGTTCATTTAATTGATTAACAACCGTTGTGTCTCCATAACCGTAAATATCAAGACTAGCATTGGGAACATCATTATGCACCAAGCCGAATGCTCTAATTAACAAATCAACCTGTTTTTCTACTCCCAGTCGACCAACAAAAATGGCTTTGTTTGCTTTTCTGTCTGACATCGGAATTAAATCTAATTTCTGTTGCTTACTAGATATCGAGTTTCCTGGAATAACAAAAATAGGAAAGCTTGGATGATTTAAAATCTTATTTAGATCTTTTTTCTGGGCTTCGGTCATTACAATCACACCATCTAATTCATTCGACCGTTGAACTAATGCTTCGTAATAAACTGAATCGAGTTGCCCTCGATCTTGGTTTGCTCGATCTAATCCATGCAGAATTGGAATTGAAATAAATTTATGCACAGAAGTTTTCATATTTAAAACCGGTGAGTTGGTTTCAACTGGACGATCAGCAATTACAATCGAGTTCGAACCAGCCTCTTGATTGATTTCATCCAAGAAAAATGTGAATAGTTCATCCCGATTATCAAAATTGTAATCTTCACCATGATAATCAATTAATTTCAATAATGAGACGACCGTTTGACCATCACCAGTTTGCATATAATATTCTTCAATCGCGTGACTTCCATCTAATTTAAGATAAAATTTAGCCAGCGTTTCCCCAACCGGCGTTAAATATTCCTCAGCCGACTTGAATCCCCGCCAATCAAACCAATCTTTTTTCACAATATGATTATAGGCATCGTAGTAATCCACATGATCGACTCGACCAAAGGTTCCAGCCGCAAAGTTAATATCTGCCACAACATGATCACCTTCAGTCACCCGACTGTAGTTAGCTCCCTGTTCAACTGCGTATTCATATGACCAATTTAAATCATTGCTACGAAGAAATTTGCTAGGGACAGATTCTGTTTCTTGAAAGTAATCATACAAATTGACAACATCACGATCCTCTAAATTGAGAATCTCCATATTGCGGTGTAATGCTGAATTATAATCTCTCGTCACAATTTTACTAGGAATCTTGTAATGCCTGAGCAAGCGTTGCCGATTAATTTCAGCATATTCAACACCAGAATTAAGTTCCATTAAATACTGGTTCACCATAAAAATCATTCTAGTGTTCCCCCCTTTACGTTGCCAAAGAAAGCTTGTGCGTCATCATCCAACGCCTGCCACTCCTGCCAAACCGTTGCTTCATCAAAGCGAGTACGATTTTGATAAGCTGCTTCACTATATTTTTGAAGTAAATCATCATTGGACAATAAATCAATCATTGCTTGTGCTAATGCGTGATAGTCACCATCTGGAACCAACTTTCCACTGACATCATTTTGAATAATATCCGAAGGTCCGTATGGAATATCGTAAGACACAACTGGAATACCATGTGACTGGGCTTCTAATACTGCTAAAGCAAATCCTTCCACAGTGCTGGTTAATACTGACAACTGAGCTTGATCCATCTCGAACGCAATATTATCACTATAACCTTTGAAAAATACTGAATCAGACAGTCCACTATCTTGAACTTGTTGCTTTAATTTTGGGTCAGTCACACCATCGCCGTATCCCCAAATATCCAGTGTTGCAAAAGGAATGCTTTGATTTACAATTTGAAAGGCTTTGATGATATGATCCAAGCGTTTTTCTGGGAATAGTCGTGCTACAACAATAATTTTACCTGGAGTACGCAAATTGAAATCAACTGGCGGTTGATCCATTAACTCTTGTGACACTACTCCAACCGGAATCGTATAAATTTTAGTTCCCAGTTCGCCAAATCGTTGCGCTAGATCACTACTTTGTTGATGAGTTGAATTAATAACTCCATTCCAGAATTTGAAATTACGTAATGAAAAATCAAAGTTATTATTCAAAATTGGATCCATGATATCTTTAGGATTGCTAGTATGGGCACTATGCAAGAAGAGTACTTTAAATGCTTTAGTTTCCATGTGTAGTAACGACCAGCCCATTTCAGTTGCCCGATCAGCAATAAAGACATTTTTTCCATCATCCACACGATTTAATTCATCAAAAAAGAATCTCTGTAATCCCATAATTCCAGTAAATTCATAATCCTGTCCGTTGTAATCAACCACTCGAATTAAAGAGTTCTTAATTTCACCGGAACCATCCTTGGTATAAAAGGACTCATAAACTAATTTGCCAGTTGGTGAAAAGACCTGTTCTACATTAGTAGCACCAGTGGGATTATGAATTTCTGCCATCGACATGAATCCACGATGATCAAACCGCTCACGTCGTAACAAATTATTAGCGTAGTCATAATAATTAACTGCTGAAACTTGTTCTTCATTGGGCCATGTTTCGATTAACATCGTCTTACGACCCTTAGCATCATTTACCAACGTTGTTCCATCGCCTTGAACCACTCTCGTGGAACCACTTGGTATTTTAATATCGGTTGCACGGACTGTTGTATTTTTAAAGTTTTCAGTACGTTGCAAAAAATCAAATAAGTTCACATGATTAGTAGGATTAATCCCAGCCGCCTGCAGGTTTCTTTGACTATCTGGATCGAAGTTTCTCGTCACAATCTTAGACGGTTGATCAAACCTATTGAAAAGGTTAACGCGTTTAATCTGGGCATGTTCAATACCAGATTTATTAATCGGAATTGTTGTGTTCAAAAAATAATACACTTTACCACTCCTCGTATATTTAAAATATA
>NZ_JQCQ01000033.1 GCF_001437605.1 Pediococcus argentinicus | reverse complement strand
TATTATTTTAGGCTAGTTATTTCCCAGGCTCATCTTTTATTTTTACCAAATTTGATTAACCTCGACAGTTTGTTCACGATCGGGGCCAACTGAAAAGGCACTAATTCGTGTTTCTGTAACTTCTTCAATAGCCTGAAGGAATTTTTGTGCGTTAAGTGGTAATTCATCAAATGATTTGATTTGAGTCAAATCCTCGGACCAACCAGGTAATTCTCTATAAATTGGTTGTGCTTGTTCAAGTAGGCTGTCAGAGGCGGGGTAATAATTAATTTTATTTCCGTTTACTTCATAGCCAGTACAAATCTTTACAGTTTCAAAACCTGATAAAACATCTAAACAGTTTACAACTAGATCAGTAAAACCATTTAGTTGTGCAACATATTTTAATAATACACCGTCAAACCAACCGATTCGACGCGGACGATGGGTAACAGTACCGTATTCATGAGCGGTTTCTCTGATTTGATCTCCAATTGAGTTGAGTTGTTCAGTAGGGAAAGGACCCGCTCCAACTCGTGATACATATGCCTTACAAACACCAATAATGTGATCAAGACTCTTCGGTCCAATTCCAGTTCCAGTTGAAGCACCACCAGCAGTTGGATTTGAAGATGTTACAAACGGATAAGTTCCGTGGTCAATATCTAGCATTGATCCTTGTGCGCCCTCAAGAAGGACTTTATTCTCTTGATGCAATTCTTCATTAATTAGATAACTTGTATCTGTAATCAATGGCTTTAATGTTTTGCCAAATTCCAAGTATTGATTGGCTAGTTCATGAGCAGAGGGTAATTGTTCAAATAATTCAGCGCCTAATAGACTTTTTTTTTGTTGCAAATTAAATTCAATTTTGGATTCTAATGTTTCAGGCTCTAGTAAATCAACCATTCTGATACCAATTCGTTGCATTTTATCCATGTAGGCAGGACCAATCCCTTTATTAGTGGTGCCGATTTTTTCTCCGTTTTTAGCTCTGTCAATTTCTTGTTGCTGGTCCTGAAGAATATGATAAGGGAAAATGACGTGAGCTCGGTCAGAAATTCTTAAATGATCAGTTGGAATTCCAAGTTGATTTAAAGTTTTAATTTCTTCTAATAAGGTTGTGGGATTGATTACCGTTCCATTTGAAATAACACAAAGAGCGTCATGATTCAAAATTCCGGATGGTACTAATCGAAGTGCAATATTTTGATTACCAACTACGATGGAATGACCTGCGTTATCTCCGCCTGAATATCGAACGGTCATCTGTGCGCTCTGACTCAATCTATCAATAATCTTTCCTTTACCTTCGTCGCCCCATTGGCTTCCGATTACAACTGCTGCTGGCATACTATTACCTCCAAAAATTTATTACTGTAACAGCATAGCATGGTAAAAAATGATTATCAAGAAAAATACGAAATATAATAAAATTATTTAAAGTTAAAGTTCGTGTTTTAAATTAGAATAAATTCTGTTACAATTTAAATATAATTAAAATAGTGAAAAGAGGAACTTTCCATGCTAGAACGTTATATGAGAAAAGAAATGGAAGATATTTGGAGTCGCCAACGCCAATTTGAGACGTGGCTAGATACTGAAAAGGCTGTTGTGGAAGCTTGGAACTTTGTGGGCGAGATTCCTACCGATGACTATCAAAAAATTGAAGAAAACGCGTCATTTGATATTGATCGAATTGATGAATTAGAACAAATCACGCATCACGATGTGATTGCTTTTACTAGAACTGTTTCGGAAAGTCTGGGAGATGAAAAGAAGTGGGTTCACTATGGACTTACAAGTACTGATGTGGTTGATACTGCCCAATCTATTCGGATTAAACAAGCGAACGATATTATTGAAAAAGATTTAATAGATTTTTCAAATGAGCTCAAAACATTAGCAATTAAATATAAGAAGTTAGTTGTGGTGGGTAGAACACATGGAATTCATGCTGAACCAACAACTTTAGGTTTGAAGTTTTTACGTTGGTACTCCGAGACACAAAGAAATATCAATCGGTTTAAACAGGTACGTAAGGAAATTGAAGTCGGAAAAATTAGTGGAGCGGTTGGAACGTTTGCAAATGTTCCACCAGAAGTAGAAGAACGTGTTTGTGAACGTTTAGGATTAGGTGTGCAAGATATTTCTACTCAGGTTTTGCCACGCGATTTACATGCAAATTATATGAGTGAGCTAGCTTTAATTGGATCTGAGATTGAGGAAATAGCTACTGAGATACGTGCTCTACAGAGAACTGAAATAAATGAACTAAGAGAAGGCTTTGCTAAAGGTCAGAAGGGATCATCTGCCATGCCTCATAAGCGAAATCCGATTAGTTCTGAAAATGTGTCAGGATTAGCAAGGGTACTAAGAGGAGAAATGGTAACATCGTTTGAAAATATTAATTTGTGGCACGAGCGCGATATTTCGCATTCATCTGCAGAACGAATTATTTTACCAGATGCAACGGCATTGGTAGATTATATTTTAAATCGAATGACCAACGTTTTACGCGGATTAGTTGTAAATGAAGATGCTATCAAGCGCAATCTAGAGCAAACCCATGGTTTAATTTTTTCACAACACATTTTGTTAAGTTTAATTGAAGCAGGATGGAGTCGCGAAGACGCGTATGATACGATTCAACCGATTACGATGCGGGTTTGGGAAACAGGAGTTTCATTTAAGGACTTACTTCTGAAGAATAATCGGATTGTTGGCAGTATTGGCAAGGAGCATTTGACACAATTGTTTGATTTAAACTTTCATTTGAGAAATGTGGATAAAATATTTGCAAGGTTTGATATGTAGCGAAAGATGTAGCCCTGTAAAGGGCTTTTTTTATTCCATAAAGCTTGCTTATTTCGTTAAAAAGATTTATTCTATTAACGTAAACGTTAATGGAAAGGCGGTGGAAAAGTGAATATACAAAAAGCATATTTACAAGAGCATCCTCTGGAACACGACTTACGGCAATTACCGTTATTTTCGGCTCGAGAGGCTTCGTTAGAGCTTGGCCGAAGTGCTTCGTACATTCGTCAGTTATATAACAACTATCCGGAACGTTTGTTACAAGGGACAGTTGCTAAAATTGGGAACGTCTTAATCATTTCGCAGGAAGGAATTGATTTTCTGCGGGCTACCAGACCACAAGCTGCTGGTGATTCATTAAACGGTTATCTAGAGGAGGATTTAGTTGGATCCTACTTCAAGATTGATGACGCTGAGATGTCAGGCAATTTACGTGTGAATGGTATTCCATATGCCTATACAGTAATTGCTAACGAGGCGATGCCAACTGGTGAAGGCCAACCAATTTTCACTCAAATTCGGAAGGTTAATGGTAGCGAGTTGTTAGTTGCTATTGTGAATGAAAGTGAAGTTGTGGAAGATCAGATGATTTATCCAAGATTTTTTCATTTAGAAAAATAGGGGGATTTTATAATGGGAATCGTTTGGGGAGTAGTAATAGTTATAGTTTTGGCTATATTGATTTATATTTTGTTTCATTCATTTGTAATCGTTCACTCTGGTGGAGTTAAGGTGTTGGAACGATTTGGTAATTATGTTCAAACACTTCAACCTGGATTACATTTGGTTATTCCAGTTATCTATAGTGTTCGCGAAACAGTTTCATTGCGGCAGACACCATTACAGATTCCACCATTTCAAGTTATTACTAAGGAAAATGCTACTGTAGAAATTGATGTATCTCTTAAATATCACGTTACAGATGTTGAAAAGTACGTTTATAAAAATGAAAACTCTGAACGTAGTGTGGTATTAGATTGTCAGTCAAACCTTCGTGGAATTATTGGCAATAAAGAGTTGAACGAAGTTTTAAATGGTACTGAAGCAATTAATGCTGATTTATTTGATAGTATCAAAGATATTACCAATGGTTATGGTGTTGCAGTTGATCGAATTAATATTGGTCAGTTGAAGGCTAACTCTGAAGTTCAAGCCGCAATGGACAAACTTCTCACTGCAAATCGTAATAAAGAAGCTACTATTACCTCTGCCGAAGCCCAAAAAGAATCCGTTCGTTTGGAAGCTGAGGGACAAGCTAGTCAGGTTGAAATTGCTGCCAGAGCTGAAGCAAATCGAATTGCTAAAATTGCTGCTGCTGAATCAAACCGAATTCAAACAATTAACAATGCTGTTAAAGAAAGTGGTCTTGATGACAAGATGTTGCAATATCTTGGATTACAAGAATTTGGTAAGTTAGCTGACGGACCTAGCAATACGGTGATCGTACCAAGTAATATGACAGATTTGGGTAACATTCCGGCTGCCAAAAAATTATGGGAAGCAAGTAAATAAGGTTTTTATTTGAGATTAGGACTGATTTATAAGTCCTAATCTTTTTTTGTTGAGACACAATTTTTATTGTGTCACATTAAAAGTAGGCGAAATCGCCTGTTAGATCAGCTTTTTGAAATTGTTAGTCAATTTCCTTTTGTGTGTTGTTTCATTAGTCATTAAAGTAGTTACAACAACTTAAAAGGCAGGAATAAAGATGATTAAAATTGTAACTGATTCTTCAGCGTTGATAGACCAAAATGAAGCTCAAAATTTGGGTATAAGGATCGTACCACTTACTGTTATTATTGACGGGAAAACATATGTCGATGGTGTCGATTTGAATGGAAAAGAATTTATGAGTAAAATGTCGAGCTCAGATTCATTTCCAACTACCAGTCAACCGTCAATCGGAGCTTTTAAGGAAGTTTACGATGAGATTGGACAAGAGGGGGATGAAATACTGTCTTTACATATGACGAGTGCATTGAGTGGAACTGTGCATGCAGCTGAGCAGGCTGCACAACTTACTGATACCAAAGTTTCAGTGATTGATACTAAATGTGTAGATCAGAGCTTGGCTTATTTAGTAAGAATTGCAGTTGGTATGTCTCAAGAAGATAAATCTCTTTCAGAAATTGAGAGCGAAGTCAGACGAGTAGCGAATAAGTCTCAAATATATTTAGGAGTTTCTATATTAGACAATTTAGTTAAAGGGGGACGGGTTCCAAAAGCTGTTGGAGCAGTTTCCAATTTTATCAAGTTACGGTTAGTATTTCAGTTAACTGATAAGAAGTTGGAATTAAAAGCCAAGGGACGTGGTAATAAGACATTTGTTAAATGGCTAAAAAAACAAGGCGAGGTATTTACTACACAGAATGTTAAAGAAGTTTTTATTAGTCATACAGGGAATCTTGAATTAGTCCAACAAGCAGTTGATATATTGAAGACTTTTAAACCAGATGCTAAATATGTAGTGAAGCATACCTCACCCATTGTTTGTACCCATGTAGGCAAGGACGCTTTTGCAGTTTTGTACCACTATGAATAAAAGAGTAAAAAGCCATTTTGTCTAGTATATTTTCACTTTTTTGTGTTAACTATGTATTAATTATTGGTGAACATTGCTGGATACAAGTGAAAGTTTAACTTAAATAACAGCTTCGGATTATTTTCCGAAGTTTTTTTATTTAACAAAGAATAAGATTGAGAAGTACATTAGTCCTGCACCTAGCATGACCATAAGATGCCAAATTACGTGGACAAATTTAATTGATCGTAAACTATATATGAGTGCACCAATTGTATACGCGGCACCGCCACTAACTAACAACCAGAATCCGGTCGAACCTAATGTGTGAAAGAGTGGCACAATCATGGATAAACATAGCCAACCCATAATGACATAAATAATGGTTGAAATATTTTTAAATTTATCAATCCAGATTGATTTATAAATAATTCCGAGAATTGTTAAAAGCCAAATGATTCCAAAGATAGTCCAACCTAACCACCCACCAACGGAGACTAAACAATATGGGGTGTAGGATCCAGCAATCAAAAGATAGATTGCAGAATGATCAAAAATACGAAAGACATGCTGCGCTTTGGTGAAGTACAAGCTATGAAATAGGGTGGATGAAAGAAAGAATATTATTAGTGAAACTCCATAAATAATATTGCTGACCATCTGTAACGGATTGTTATATCTGGTCGTGTGGACTATGAGAATAACGAGTCCAGCAATGGATAAGCCAAGACCGATGCCATGAGTTATGGCACTGAAGATTTCATTTAAGATTAAGTAGGTTTTGCTCTGATTCTTAGAATCTTGAAAAATATTAGGCATTTTAATTTTCCTTTGGTTGTTTTTATTAACTACATTATAATAAACAATGTTGGATTTATAAATTAATAGCGAATAAGAAAAATAGTGAGGAACTTTTATGGGTGTTTATATTTCAGATGTTCAAATGGCGGTTTTTTTCTTTCCAATTGTGGCCTTATTGATTACTTTTCCATTTTTACTGTGGAACTATCATCGACAGGGAGCTATTTCTAGTTGGTCAATTCTGATGAGTTATAGTTTGGTGTTTTATCTAATTTGTGCGTACTTTTTGATTATTCTACCGTTGCCGAGCCAAAGCGAAGTTGCGCAACTGACTACGATTAAATATAACTTACATCCATTCATGTTTGTAAGAGAGTTTATTAACTATAGTCCTTTCAGACTTTCAAATGTACACACATGGATTCCAGCTATTAAAGATGCAACCCTGATTCAACCATTATTTAACGTTTTTCTAACAGTCCCATTTGGTGTTTATTTAAGAATTTATTTCAAACGTAGTTTTAAACAAGCAATTTTGTTCTCGTTTTTGCTTTCATTATTCTTTGAACTAACTCAATTGTCGGGATTATACGGCATTTATCCGCGTCCATATCGTTTGTTTGATGTTGATGATTTAATGTTAAATACACTAGGTGGTACGATTGGATTTTTAATTAGTGGAACATTCAAAAACATAATTCCTAATGGCGCAACCATGCAACATACAATGCAAATTAAGAGTCAGAAGGTTTCCATCTTTAGACATTCAACAGCTGCTGTGATTGATTGGATCTTGATTATTATCACTGATTTAATTTTAGGATTGGTATTAGGTGGAATTGGAATTGATTTATCAAGGATTTATTCATTGATATGGATTTTGGATACTGTGATTGTGATTTTGATTCCAGAAATGTTATTCAAAAAGACTTTAGGTATGAGGTTGGTACACGTTAAGCTGACACATAAAAATGACGATCCGCATGTCTCGTTTGGCAATATTTTGTTGAGAAATATAGTTGGATACAGTTGGTTCTATTTGTGGGCACTGGCAGAATTTAGTACTAATGGTCTTGGTATTTCACATAAGGTTCAAAGTGTGTTGATTGTGGGGTTATTAGTGTACTTAGTTTTGTTCTTTAGTATTTTAATAGTTGACGTTCTGATTGATCTATTTCGATCTGAACATGATCTGCTTTTTGAACGAATTAGTAAAACCCGACTTAAATCTACATTGCGCAACTAATTGTTTGCGGGAAGTATTGACAAACCGCAGTATCATGCGTATTATATAGTACGTCTGTAAAGGACTAAATCATCTAATAGAAAGAAGGAGTTCGGATATGTCAGGACATTCAAAATGGCATAATATTCAAGGTCGTAAAAACGCCCAAGATGCTAAACGTGGAAAAATATTCCAACGTATTTCTCGTGAAATTTATATGGCAGTTAAGGCGGGGGGTCCGGACCCTTCATCTAACCCACAATTGCGGTTGATGATGGATAAAGCTCGAGCTGCTAATATGCCTAAAGATAACATCAAACGTGCCGTTGATAAAGGTAATGGTTCAGATGGTGCAAACTATGAAAACATTACTTATGAAGGATACGGTCCTGCCGGTACAGCTATTATTGTTGAAGCATTGACTGATAACAAAAACCGTACAGCAGCTGCAGTTCGTTCTGCATTCACTCATCATGGTGGCTCACTTGGTGCTAGTGGCTCAGTTTCATACATGTTTGACCGTAAAGGTTACATTGTTATCTCTCGTGAAGATTTAGATATCGATGAAGATACAATGATGATGGATGCAATTGATGCTGGTGCTGATGACGTCCAAAACTCAGAAGAAGTTTTCGAAATCTACACAGATCCAAAAGACTTCGCTGCAGTTCGAGATGCTCTTGAAGCAAAGGACTACAAGTTAGCTAACGCTGAATTAACAATGATTCCTGAAAATGAAACTGTTGTCCCTGAAGATAAGATTAAACAATACACTGGTTTAATTGATGAATTAGAAGATAACGATGATGTTTCAGAAGTCTACGAAGCAGCAACGCTTCCTGAAGATGCTGAATAATTATATCAATTAGAAGTCTCAACCAATATGGTTGAGGCTTTTTTTTGTATCTCAAAAATCATTAACCTCCTTTTAACGTAGTTTATTAGTGAAGGAGGAGAAAAATTGAAAGTTGAAGAGCATGTTAAAAACTATTTTAAACAGTGTGTAGATCAAAAATCGAGTGATCTTTTTATTTTACCTAAGGATGATCAATATCAAATTCTTTTCAAAAAAGGGGATACGTATCAAAAATCAGATCTGATTAATACTGAATTAACTACTCAGATTATTTCATTTATTAAATATTTAGCAAATATGTCAATCAGTGAGCATCGTCGACCACAGAGCGGGGCTTTCAAGTGGGATAAATTTGATACACCAATCAATATTAGAATCTCAACGGTGGGAGATTTTCTAGGACGTGAAAGTATGGTTGTACGTTTTATTTATCCATTGGAATTAACCAACGAACATGTTGACCAGATGGGATGGCGACAGGTGTCTGAGTTATTAAAGAGAAGGGGATTAATTGTTTTTGCGGGGCCGATGGGTTCTGGGAAAACTACTTCAATTTATAAATTTGCTAAAACATTGAGTGATAGTAAGTTAGTCATGAGTATTGAAGATCCAGTTGAAATTTTAGAACAACAGTTTTTACAAATACAGGTTAATGAAGAAGCCGGTATGTCCTATCAAAATTTATTAAAAGCAGGACTAAGGCATCGCCCAGATGTATTTATTATTGGTGAAATTAGAGATCAGCAAACAGCTCAGATTGCAGTCCAAGCAGCTTTAAGTGGTCATTTAGTACTAACGACCATTCATGCTCAAAATACTAAAGGTGTTTTTGAACGATTATTACAGTTAGGTGTAGAAGAGCATTTCTTGAAGCAAGCGGTCAATTGCGTAATATACCAGCGACTGATTCCGTTAATTGATAATAAAAAGTATCTTTTGATGGATGTAGAAGGAAATGGAGCTGATAGTGGAGACTGGGCTTCGAAGTTAGCGAGGTTAAGGGATGACGGCCAAATTTCTGACGAAGTATTTTTGCAATACCAATACGGATAAATGGAGTGTTAAAGATCAAAATTATTTCTTTTCTAATTTATCGGACCTTTTAAGGATGGGTTTTTCAATCAAAAATTGTTTGGAATTTTTACAGGTTGTTCATCCAAGTGATTCAAAAAGATACCAAGAATTTGTTAGAAAATTATCGGGTGGGGAATCATTTCCAAAAACTTTAAGACCTGTAATTTCTGAAGATACTTATTATCAAATTTTGATTGCTGATCAACACGGTGATTTGGTTGATGCGCTTGGTAATCTTGGAAATTTAAATAGTATGAAGACGAAACAAAGGAAACAAATATTGGCACTTCTGGAATATCCTATGTTTCTAGTAGGATTTTTGATTGTAATGATGGTGGGTATGAAAATATTTATTGCACCGGAGCTTGCAAGTATGGGTGGGACAGATAATAGCTTAACGCAAAAACTGTTTAATTTTGCATTGGTAGTTATGATGGTTTTATTTTCGATTGTTGGGTTTATTGGATTTCAAAAGTATCACAATTATTCCCTGATAAATAGAATTAACGTAATCTGTCGATTACCTATAATCGGGAAAACTTATCAAACATATTGTCACTATTATTTTGCTTTTAATTTAGCCTACTTAATTGAAAGTGGCATGACATTAGGAGAAATATGTGAATTGTTAATGGAATATAATCGCAACTCAATTATGTTCCAAATTGGTAAGGAATTAAAAAGGCGAATCTGGAGTGGAAGTAATCCTAATAAATTTATTAAGCAGAATATCTTTTTGCCACGTGAGCTCGAACTATTTTTCCAAAAAGGAAACGAGCCTAAGAAGTTAGGCCAAGAATTACGGGCTTTCTCAAATATGAAGTATCAAGAACTGGTTAGAAGGATGGAATCCTTGATAATGCTAATTCAACCGATTTTATTTGGAATAGTTGGAATCATTATTGTTGGAATGTACTTAAGTATTTTATTGCCAATGTATGGCTCAATGAAGGAGGTTACTGGATGAAATTTGTTAAAAGAAAAGCCAAAGGATTTACTTTAATCGAAATGACAATCGTTCTCTTCATAGTGTCGTTGCTTATTTTAGTTATCATACCTAATATTTCTAATCAGCGTAAGAATGCAAAACATATTCAAGGAAATGCGATGACTGAAGTTGTTCAAACGCAGGTAGATTTATATGAAAACGAATATGCGAGTTTACCGCATAGCTTACAAGAACTTGAAGATAAAGGATATTTAAATAAAAAGCAACTAGCTGATGCGCAACGTAATGGAATCAAGATTGAAAAAGACAAAGTTGTTCAGGAGTAGGACAACTCGTGGATTTACATTACTGGAGTCTATTTTAGTGTTAATCATTTGGAGTACGGTTTGCTGCTTAGGTTTTTATTTTACCCATAATAATCAAAATAGAAGGATTGAGAAGAACTTTTGGCAGGAATTCAATCAATCATGGATGGAGGCAAAGTCCAGAGCTAATTTTGATCGAAAAGGTACAATCATTACTTTTGAGAAGAAGCGAAAACAGATTAACTTTGTGGCAGTTGGGACTGATAAGTTATGCCAAAGAACTATAAAGTTACCTCATGGGTGGTCAATGCCAAATGATGATCAGTTTTCCATGCGATATGATGGGTATATGTCACCCGCATCTTGCGTTCTGTTTGGTAATGAGGGTAGTAAGTATAACATTACAGTTCAACTTGGATGGGGGGAGTATCATGTTCAAGAAACAGCAACGGGGCATGTTATTAAGTGAAGGATTAGTGGCTCTGATTGTTACGTCTGGGTGCATAACGTTTACTCTTCAGACGTGGCATAAATGGAATCAAGAAAATAAATATTATGAAGAACAATTAGTATTCGAGCGTGAACAACTTAATCTGTTGAGAAAACAATTAAATGACAAATGAGCAGAGGGGTTTTACTTTATTTGAGTCCATGTTGAGCTTGTTAATTTTGTCGATGATTATATCTTTAGGAATGGCTATTTTTAAGATTACCGGACAAAATAAGCGAAGTAATGAAAATACTGAAGCATTAATGTTTATCCAAGAACTGGAATCTAAGAAACACGATTTTAAATTAATCAGCGTTAACAAAACTGAATTGAAGTTATATTCTAAAACGGAAGAAAAGACTTATTGGCTTGGACAATATAAGAATATGCTGAGATTTACACCAGGACATATGCCGGTTTTAAGCAACGTTCAGTATTGTCATTTCAAACTAAATAAAGGATTAATAAAAATTCACTTAAGGGTGAATCAAAATAGCTATCAAAGTGAGGTATATATCGGATCTTAATAGTAAAACAGACAGGCAGTAGCCTCTTAAGTGCCATTATTATTTTAGTGACACTATCATCAATGAATGTAGTTCTTTGTGCTATGCATCGACAACAAGTTATCACTTATCAAAAAAGTGTCGTTGATTGTCGAATAAAACAAGCCGCTAATCAATTTTGGTTAAAAGAGCTGAAAAATCCCCATTTGCGTGAAAACTTTGATAAACTAGGTACGGTTAAATTGAAAGATAAACAATTATTGATTAAATTAAAGGATGGAACAGTGAGGACTTTTTCATCAAAACGCCAAGTTTATTAATATTGGGGAGTAAAAAATGGACACTAACAAAATAGAACAACTTTTTAATGTTATGGATAAGTCAACAGATCTACTACAAAAAGATTTGGATGTAGATTATTTGGATGCAGTGATTGAGACTGGAGACAATCTAGTATCTGATGAAGTTCAAATTGAAGACGGAAAACCTAGCAGAGAAACAGTGATTGAATTAGAAAAATTATATGAATCAATTGATATTTCGGACTTTAGTGCTGAAGAGATTAGACAAGCTCTTCAACTTATTTTAATTAAAGCTAACAAAAAAGAACGAATTCAAACAAACCATCAATTTACACCAGATGCAATTGGAATTTTATTTACTTATTTAATTGAGGCGTTACCAATTGAGGAACCTGAAACGGTTTTTGATCCAGCAGTTGGTACTGGGAATTTATTGGCAACTGTACTGAATTCACTTAAAAAGAGTGGTGTTCCACTGGTCAGTGGTATTGGTGTAGATAATGATGATACTATGCTGTCAATTGCTAGCATGGCATTTGCTCTTCAACACTTAGATGTTGATCTTTATCATCAAGATGTTTTAGATGAACTTTTTGTCGGCAAACCTGACGTTGCTATTTCTGATTTACCCGTTGGATACTATCCAATTGATGAAAGAGTAAAAGACTATCATACCAGCAATCCTAAAGAGCATTCATTCGTACATCACTTGATGATTGAACAAACGATGGAAACAATCGATGATGGAAAATTTGGAATCTTTTTGGTTCCAGAAAACTTATTTCAAACAGAGGAAGCTAAGAAACTATTAAGCTATTTCCACGATCGTGTATATCTTCAGGCAGTTTTGAACTTGCCAGTTAAGATGTTTGCGGACAAACGTGCAAGAAAATCTATTATTATTCTGCAAAAAGTTGGTGGCAATGCAAAACAAGCTGGACAGGTGTTGTTAGGCGATTTTCCAGAGTTTAATGATAAAGAAAAAATGGCCAATTTCCTTGGTGACTTTAAGGCCTGGTCTGATCAAAATATTAAATAACTATTTTACTAATTACTCAAAAAAAAGTATCATTAGATATATTATCTAATGATTTTTTAATTTTATGGGGGATTTAACAATGGAAAAGAAGGAACCAGAGCAGTTAGCCAGAAATCTGAAAAGCCGTCACGTACAACTGATAGCCATTGGTGGAACAATCGGTACGGGATTATTTTTAGGAGCAGGTAGTTCCATTCATTTGGCAGGTCCATCAATCTTATTTGCGTATTTGATAACCGGAATTGTTTGTTTTTGGTTAATGCGTGCTTTGGGTGAGTTGCTATTATCAGATTTAAAATCCACTTCTTTTGTAGATTTTGTAACCAAGTATCTAGGTGAAAAGATTGGTTTTATTACTGGATGGACGTACTGGATTTGTTGGGTAACCATTGCTATGGCCGAGATAACAGCTGCAGGGTTGTATGTTAGGTTCTGGCTTCCTGGAGTTCCACAGTGGATTCCTGGTTTTGTGATTTTGATTGTATTAGTATTTTTAAATCTTATTACTGTTGAGTTATTCGGTGAAACTGAATTTTGGTTTGCCATTATCAAAATTGTTGCGATTGTTGCCTTAATTGCCATTGGTTTTGTGATGGTATTAATGCACTATAAGACTAGTGTCGGTCATGCTGAACTAGGCAATCTTGTTAATTTTGGCGGATTATTTCCTCGTGGTTTAAAAGGATTTGTTTTATCTTTCCAAATGGTCGTTTTTGCCTTTGTTGGAATTGAAATGGTTGGTATGACGGCTGCTGAAACTGCTGATCCTAAAACGGTATTGCCTAAAGCTATCAATGAAATTCCTATGAGAATTGGTATCTTTTACGTAGGATCTCTATTCTTTCTAATGGCAATCTTCCCATGGAATGAAATTAGTCCTTCAAGTAGCCCATTTGTGCAAGTGTTTAAGAATGTTGGTATTCCAGGAGCCGCTGGAATTATTAACTTTGTTGTTTTAACGGCCGCAGCTTCAGCATGTAATAGTTCAATTTTCTCAACGGGACGGATGCTGTTCTCATTAACATACGATAGTAAAACTAAGTTTGGAAAAAAATTAGGATCATTGTCTAGCCGTCAGGTTCCTCGTAATTCCATCTTGTTCTCATCATTGGTTATTGCAGTTGCCGTTGTTTTAAATATTTTGATGCCATCCGGAGTATTCACATTAATCTCAAGTATTGCAACCACATGTTTCTTGTTCATTTGGGGTACAATACTGGTGGCTCATATTAAATTTAAAAAATCACAAAAAGAAATTGATATTAATAAAAAGTTTCAAATGCCATTGTTTCCATACAGTAACTATTTAGCCATTGGTTTTCTAGGTTTAGTAGCATTAATCCTGTTATTACAAAAAGAGACTGCTATTGCACTTATTGGTTCTGTTGCTTGGTTAGGTATTTTATACTGGATTCACGGTTGGCGTCAGAAAGAGAAGATTAAGTAATGAAATTTTTTGTGTCAGATACACATTTTTTTCATAAAGATTTATTAGGGATGAACGATTTTGCTCCACGACCCTTTAATAGTGTCGAAGAAATGAATCAGGAAATAATTAAAAACTGGAATGATAGGGTCGGAGAGAATGATACTGTCTATCATTTGGGTGACATTGCACTGTATTTTATTCGACCTGAACGTGCTTCCAATGAAGCGGTTTTCCAAGTTTTAAAAGAATTACATGGTCATTTAGTTTTGATTAAAGGAAACCATGATTCCCGTAGTTTGTTTAAATATTTGAGTGCTCATAACTATGAGTGGGGTGGAAAGTCCAAGTTTGAATTTCACGATGTTGGAAAATTAATTAAACTTAATCATCGACAGTTGATTATGTCCCATTATCCAATCTCGCTGGGAATTGTTAATCAGATTATCAATTTACACGGACATATTCATCATTACAGTGTTAATGCAAGAGAGAATATTAACGTTGGTATTGATACGCCTGAAAAAGATTATCTTGATTATAAGATTCCATTTGGAGCCCCTTTTTCAGAACGAGATATTGAACGCATGATCGATCAGAAAAAAATTGATTTTGCAAAAAGAAGATAGGTATTTGACCTTTCTTCTTTTTTTTCATAGGATAATACTATTGAACTAGGAGAAAAATATGACAAGAAAAACAAGTGAAGAGCTAGAAGAAATGCGTCGTCCGGTTGTTAACCAAGTTGACCGGTTGAATGAGACAACGGTTCTTGTAAACGGGCATCAATATGAGTTGGTCAACGATGTTAGAGAAGCATTCAATGAGGAACAGCTTGCAGAACGTTATGTAACATTGCTGAGTAGATATGATTATATTGTTGGAGATATAGGTTCTAACCAACTTCGGTTGCGTGGATTCTTTGACGACAATGTAAATGTTGAAAATGAATTGAAATTTCAGAACATTGAAGATTACTTGATGGAATACTGTGGATTTGGTTGTCCTTATTTTATTTTAAAAAATACTGAGGTTAACAATAAGGCACGTGATCGATGGTTGAAGGAAAGAAACAACCTTGATAAGAAGCCGGCTACCAAACATAAGAACAACAAAAAGGTTGAACATTATCAAAAGCCAAGAAAATCGGTTAATAATCGTAAAAATGAAGTGGTCGGTACGACAAAACACAAGCGACAAAGAGCGTTTAAAATAAGAGAGAAAAGAGAAGTTAAAAATGATAAGTAGCTATGGTGGATATTTAATTGATTTAGATGGGACTATTTACAGAGGTAAGGAGCAAATCCCCGCTGCCAAAAGATTTATTGAAAGATTACAGTACAATAATATTCCATACTTATTTTTGACTAATAATACAACTAAGACCCCTCAAGACGTTGCAACCAATTTAAGTAACAATCATGAAATTATTAGTACACCTGAACATGTTTATACAGCTGCTTTAGCAACGGCTGACTATTTAGATGGTATTGCTGACGAAAATCACCGTAAAGTTTATATAATTGGTGAACTGGGATTGAAACGCGCTATTTTGAGTAAAGGATTTGAATTTGAAGAAGATCATCCTGATTATGTCGTGGTTGGCTTAGACTACGATGTCACATATCACAAATTCGAAGTAGCAACTCTTGCTATTAAGAAGGGTGCTAAGTTCATTGGTACCAATGCTGATACTAATTTGCCTAATGAACGTGGTTTGGTACCGGGAGCAGGATCAGTTATTGCTTTGGTAGAACGTTCTACCCAGCAACGCGCTACTTATGTTGGTAAACCTGAAACCATTATTATGGAGAAAGCTTTGGATGTGATTGGTCTCCAGAAAAACCAAGTAGTGATGGTTGGAGATAACTATATGACTGATATTTCTGCCGGTATTAATTTTGGTATTGATACGCTTCTCGTATACACAGGTGTATCCACAAAGGATCTCGTACAAAAGCAAGAAATCAAACCTACTCATGAAGTAGATAGCTTAGACGAATGGCAGTAAAAAAACGGATTGAAGTTCTTTTTAATGTGGTTCTATTGCACTTGTTGGGAGTCGCAGTTGTTATTATTGTTGTTATAAATTCAACTTTTTTATTTGGATGGTCTATTAAGTATGACCATTTAGAAGAAATGGTTGGATTGTCTGCTAGCAACATACATAAAAATTATATGCAGTTATTAGACTATTTGCAGTTTCCGTGGATTAAAAATCTACACATGAGTGATTTTAAAAGCTCGGCCCATGGGCTTGAACATATGCAAGAAGTTAAACATCTCTTTATGTTTGATTTTAGTGTAGCAATTGTATTATCAATCATAGCAGCACTAATTTTTTATAGAATCAATAAACAGAATGAATGGTGGATGTATTACCGTCCATTTAAGGTGTCTTATGTAATTCCAGTTATTACTTCAGGTGTCATTCTAATGAACTTCAATAATTTTTTTATTATGTTTCATGAAGTTTTCTTCAGGAATAATTACTGGGTGTTTGACCCCGACCTGGATCCAGTCATAAACATCCTTACTGACAATTTTTTCTTATCATGTTTTATGGCGGGATTAATCTATCTAGAAATTTATTTTTTAATTATTAATCTGGTAATTAAAAAGCAGCTCAACTTCAGAAAGTGAAGTTGAGCTGCTTTTTTGGTTACTATTAAGCTTTTTTTGATTTTAATGATGATCTGATAAATGAAACTAAAGCTGGAATCAATGATACAACAATAATTCCAAGCACTACGACGGAAAAATGTTCTTTTACAAATGGAATATTGCCGAAGAAGTAGCCTCCACCACAACATAAAGCAACCCATAAAACATTTCCGATAATGTTATAACGAATAAAAGACTTGTATGGCATATTTGATCCAGCCGCAACGAATGGTGCGAATGTTCGAATGATTGGCATAAAACGAGCTAGAGTAATGGAAATATTTCCATGTTTTTCGAAAAAATGTTCAGCCTCATCCATTTTGTCATCACTAATGAATTTTCCAAAAAATGGATGATTACGAAGAGCCTGACCAACCTTTTTGCCCAGATAGAAGTTCAGTGAATCTCCCAATAAGGCTGCCAAACAGAAAGCAAGTACAAAAATCCAAACATTTAAATGGTACACGGGCTTTGCCGCCAATGCCGTAGCGGCAAACAGTAGTGAATCTCCTGGTAAGAAAGGAAGAATAACAGCTCCAGTCTCAATAAAGATGATGGCAAATAATATTAGATAGGACCAATCCCCAAAGCTGTTAACAATCCCAACTAAATGAGCATCGATATGTAAAACAAAGTCAATTAAAGTTTGCACAATTTTTCTCCTTGAATGTTTATCAGATGTAACGTTACAATAATACCCGATTTTATTGTTAACGAAAAGTTGGAATTACAAACTTATAGGTAAGTTAATTGTTTTATGTGGTAAATGTGATTAAAATTGAATTGTTATATTGGGAGAGGAGGTCGCAGTATGAAGTATAAGATTGGCGATATGGTTGATGCTAAGGTTAGTGGAATAAAGAGCTATGGTATCTTTGTGAGTTTGAATGATAGTACCAAAGGATTGATTCACATTTCTGAGTGTTCTGATGGATATGTACCCAATTTGAATAGCTTATTTCAAGTTGGACAAACTATAAAAGCAGTTGTTATGGATGTTCAGGCAAGTGAATTAAGCTTATCGATTAGAGCATTAAAGAATGGACAGAATCTTCACTCGGTACCGAAACCTGTGGACATAAGGGAATATCGAAAGGTTCACTGGACTAATTTTAAAGATGAACTTGGGTTCCAAACAATTCGTACGGAAATGGGTAAGTGGAAACAGGATTATCAAATTCGATTGAATTCGAAAAAATAACTTGACGTTTTTAGTTAAAAATTGGTAATATATTCAAGTAGCAAATTTGTGTTTTTCTGTTTAATGATTTTGAAAAAAGTTGTTGACTTAGATTTATACAGATGCTATCCTAATAAAGTTGTGTTAACGAGTTACAACTTGTTAAACAGCAATGTAGACCTTTGAAAACTG
>NZ_JQCQ01000032.1 GCF_001437605.1 Pediococcus argentinicus | reverse complement strand
CTCTCTTGACTTATTACCTTAGGTCTCTCGTAAAACTATGGCATGTTTAATTTCTTTTTTTGGAGTTTTATTTGTTTTCTTAGTAAATCCATGAGTAATTATATATTTTCCATGGTCCACATGAAAATAACATGCACGTTGAATATTTGAGCCTACTTTGCTTCTCAACTCATACAAATTTGTATCCAACTTCTTTACCCACTTCAGTCTCTGGGCTGTCATCATCCCATTACTCTCAACTTTGTTAATAACAGTAATAACTTTTAGACGCCCTTTTTTTGGTAAATCTTCATACCATTCAATAAATTCATCATGTCCGTTGGGACGCATATATGACTCGAATTCTATTTTATCCATATTTAATTATATCATATATGATATAAAAGCTATACTGAATTGCATTTATAAAAAGACCATTAAATCCAGTATTTCTACCAACGATTTAATGATCTTCATTATTAATATTATCTATTCAAATAAAATTCAAATCGTTCCCCGACATATTGTGTTCGAACGTATTCAAATGGATTACCATCTTCCAAGAATGAAATCTGATGCAAACGAAGAATTGCTTCACCACGCTTAATATCCAAGTAATCAGCAACTTTTTCCGAAGCCAGCATAGCTGAGACGGTTTGGTTAGCCTTACCAATCTTCAATCCAGCTTTATCTTCCAAAGTTTTATAAAGAGATTTAGTTACTTCAGACTTGCTAAAGTTACGAACTAGTTTTTCAGGAACTGAAGCAGTTTCGTAACAAATTGGCACATCATCAGCGTAACGAATCCGTTCCATTCGTAAGACAAGTTCACCGGGCTCTAAATTCAGTCTTTCAACTTCACTTAAAGAAGGCTCACCAGCGTGGTATGAAATAGTCTTGCTTGATGGGTGTTTGCCTTGAGCTTCCATCAACTCAGTAAAACTAGTTACACCAGACACTTTTTCTTGAACTTTTTGGCTTGCAACGTAAGTTCCAGAACCAACTTTGCGTTCCAAAATACCCTCTTCAACTAATGTTGAAATGGCTTGTCTTAGTGTCATACGACTGACGTTGAATTGTTCTGACAAATCACGTTCAGCTGGAATACGTTCTCCAACTGACCAACGACCTGCTTCAATTGCCTTTTTTATTTCGTTATGAATTTGAATATAGATTGGCGAACTCATATTATAATCCCCTTAGTATTACTTACGTTCGTTTGAAAACTTACGACCGTAACTGAATGTTGCTAGCTTGTCCATGTTAGCATCGAAAATGTTTAAGTCAGCATCCTTACCAACTTCAAGTGTACCTTTGCTATCAAGACCAAATTCACGAGCCTGGTTAACTGAACTCATTTGAACAGCTTCTGAAATACCACAACCAAAGAACTTCATAGAATTACGGAATGCATCATCAAATGCCAATACTGATCCGGCAAGTGTACCGTCAGCTAAACGAGCCTGCTTGTCTTTAACATAAACCTTTTGACCACCAAGTTCACTTTCACCTTCAGCGATACCCTTAGCACGCATTGAGTCAGTAACAAGATCGATTCGTTCTGGTCCCTTAACTTCATAAGCTAATTTCAACATATCTGGTACGATATGGAAACCATCACAGATTAATTCACACATAATGTTGTCTTCCAACATTGCATGACCAGTAACACCTGGTTCACGGTGCTTAAATTCACGTTGTGCGTTGTACAAGTGAGTTGTATGAGTAACTTTACTATTTAAGAGTTGTGCACGAGTTGCATCACTATGACCAACTGAAGGTACAATTCCATGATCTAAACAGTAAGCTTCAAATGCATCAGCACCGTCATGTTCTGGAGCAATTGTGATTAACTTAACACGATTGCCAGATAATTCATTCCATTTACCTAATAATTCAGTATCTGGATCTTTAATGTATTCTTCTGGCTGAGCACCTTTATACTTAGTCGAGATGAAAGGTCCTTCCAAATGAACACCTTGGATAACTGGGTTTTCTTCAGCAGCTTTTGCAACACCACGCATTGCTTTTTCAATGTTCTCATTTGATTGAGTCATTGTTGTACAGAAGAAACTTGTAACACCTTCGTTTAGGACTGCATCGTTAACCATTTCATTGATTTCATCAGGATTACCATCCATAGCGTCAAAGCTGTAGCCACCATGTGTATGTACATCGATAAATCCAGGAACAATAATTTGTTCACCGGCGAAATGAACATCATCATCGCCTTGTGCTTTATATTCGCTCATTGGTCCAACAGCTTCAATTGTTTTTCCAAATCGAATATAGCCATCTTCAATTTTTTCCAAACCTGTATAAATTGTTGCGTGTCTTAAAACGGTACTCATAAATAGAGCCTCCTAATTTTTTGTCTATGAATAGTATAATCGGTATAGACCATAAGTGCAAGGCAAATTACTGACCGAGTTCTTTATTGATTGTTGCATCGATTCCTTTGACCACTGCTGTACTCAAGCCAGCTTCTTCCATAGCAAGTAAGCCAGCAACGGTTGTACCACCTGGTGAAGAAACCTTATCAATTAAAGCGTAAGGAATTTCATCGGATTTCAAAATCATATCTGCACTGCCCTTAACTACCTGAGCAGCAATTCGAGTAGCATCATCTTTTTTGAAACCATATTTAACACCGGCACGTGATAATGCGTCAACAAATAAGTAGGCATAAGCTGGAGCACTACCGGCAATTGCAGAGAAAGCTGGGAAATCTTTTTCAGCAACTTCAATTGATCCACCAATTTTGTCGAAAATTTCAACACCACTTAAATATGGTTCAGCATCTAATGCTTGGTCTGAAACAACAGCTGTCATTCCTTGTCCAATTTCCACGTTCACATTTGGCATAGTACGAAGAACGGGTTGATCTTGACCAACCAATTCCTTCATATCGGCTACACTCAAACCAGACACGAGTGAAACTAATAATTTGTCAGTTGAAAGCTTATCTTGTACTTCTGCTAAAACATCGTTTACCATCTGTGGCTTAACTGCTAAAACGACAATATCAGAATTTTTTACAAGAGTTGAATTATCACTTTCTGCAACCAGACCATTGTCCTTAGCGAAGGTTTCATAATTAGCTGCGTGAGCGCTATGAACCAAAATATCATTTCCGTTATAGTCAGCCTTCAGCATTCCTTTAATAATCGCCTTTGCCATGTTTCCAACACCAATAAAACCAATTTTCATTATGACGCCGTCCTTTTCACTTTTAATTATCGTTTCTAATATATAGACATCTTAACATTTAAGGTCAAGCGTGGAAATTAGAGTGCTTAGTGAAACACTTCAAACAAAGAAGGAAAATCGATAACTTTGAGTAAGTATTAATGTACTGTTATTCATGCTATGCTTTACTCAAAAGTACTTGAATGGAGGATTTTTAATGCGGCATCTTATTCGTAATCACAAACTGATTAGTACTATGCCTCTTTCGGTACTTAGTATTCTTATAATTGCTGGCTCATTCATTATTAAACATTCCTATGATAACCATCAGGCTGAACAAAAAATTGAAAGCACATTAAGTTACAATGGATTCTCCAATATAGTTTCCAGAAGCTCAGTTCGTAAAGAATCCACAGGTCCATTCAGTGGTATCAGCTGGTATGAAATAACTTTTTCAAATAATACTACTCTAAAGGCGAGTTATACCTATAACAAGCAACTAGACCGCACCAACAAAAATTCAACTCTGAAAGACTGTCCAATTGTATATCGCGTCATCTTAATTCCACCTACATCAAAGGTGAAAGAATGGACAACTGAAATATATTTAGATACTAATCAAAAGCTACGAGATGGAAATCAATCATCATATATTCAAAAACTAAATAAAGATACTCGAAAAACATTAAAAATGAAATCACAGGATAAATAATTTGAATCCTCTAACTAAAAAACAGTATTAAACTCAATAAAACCACGAGTTTAATACTGTTTTTATTTTATTTAACTGTCGCGCTAAACAACGACTTAGTAGCATCCCAAATTCGTTGAGCAGTATCACTATTATTCATAGTATAAAGATGAATACCGTCTACACCTTGAGAAACAAGATCTGCAATTTGATCAACCGCATAAGCAATTCCTGCGTCACGGAGTGCTTCAGGATTGTTTTCATAACGTGAAAGCATTGCGACATATTTATGGGGCAATGGAACACCCGCTACTTGAGCAATTCGTTCAATTTGTTTCTTGTTGGTACAAGGCATAATTCCCGCTTCAATTGGAACTTCAATTCCACTCAACTCTGCTTTTTCTTGAAAATCATAGAAGCATTGATTATCGAAGAACACTTGTGAGATTAAATGATCTGCTCCTGCATCAACCTTTTCACAGAGGTGCTTAATATCATCAACTGCATTTACTGACTCTTGATGAACCTGTGGATAGCACGCTCCAACAATTTCAAAGCCACCACGTTGTTGAATGTAAGCTGTTAAATCGTCAGCGTGATGGAAAACTCCAGTAGGAGTAAGTCCTTCAATTCGGTCTCCACGCAATGCTAAGACATTACTAATACCACGTTCTTCAAGTTGATCTAGGATTTCATCAACTGACTCTTTTGTTTGATAGATACCAGGAATATGAGCTACCGCCGGAATTCCGAGTCCATTTTGGATTTCATCAGCAATATGGACCGTTAAATCGTGGCGTCCAGTCCCACCAGCACCCAGCGTAACCGAGATAAAATCAGGATGAATGCCCTGCAAGTTTTCTAATGTTTGATGTAAGTGTTCCACTCCGACTTCAGTCTTTGGTGGAAACACTTCGATAGAAAAAACTGTTTTATGTTTAAATGCATCAACGAGTTTCATGCAAACTACCTCGAACCTTTTTAGTTGCTTCAACTAAATTCTCAAGACTAGCAAAAGTTTCTTTTTCTCCTCGTGTCTTTAGACCACAATCAGGATTGATCCAAACTTTCGAAGTTGGTAATTTAGCTAAAATCTTACCGATAATATTTTCAATTTCTTCTACTGAAGGAACACGTGGTGAATGAATATCATAAACACCAGGGCCAACTTCAGTTTGGAAATTAGCAGCGACTAGTTGATCAATCAAAGTTAAATCTGAACGGGATGCTTCAAATGAAATCACATCTGCATCCAAGTCATCGATGGCTTTAACAATGTCACCAAATTCGCTGTAACACATATGAGTATGAATCTGTGTACTTGCTTGAACAGGGCTATGAACTAAGCGGAATGCTGGAACAGCCCAATCCAAGTATTCTTTAAACCAATCTGACTTACGAAGTGGTAATTTTTCACGTAAAGCTGGTTCGTCGATTTGAATAATCTTAATATCGTGAGCTTCCAAATCTAAAACTTCGTCTTGAACTGCTAAAGCAATCTGAGTAACGGAAGCTTCAGGTGTGATATCTTCGCGTGGGAAGGACCAGTTGAAAATGGTTACAGGGCCAGTTAACATTCCCTTCATTTCCTTCTTAGTTAAGCTTTGAGCGTAAACTGTTTCATCAACAGTGATGGAACCAGTGCGGCTAACATCACCCCAGATAATTGGTGGTTTAACCCCACGTGTTCCATATGATTGAACCCAGCCATTGCTAGTAAAGACAAAACCGTCTAATTTTTCACCAAAGTACTCAACCATGTCGTTTCGTTCATATTCACCATGAACTAGAACATCTAAACCAATCTTTTCTTGGAATTCAACAATTCGTTTAATCTTGTCGCGGTTAAATTGATCGTATTCTTCCTTACTAATTTCACCATGACGCAACTTAGCACGGTTTTGACGCACATCTTTAGTTTGTGGGAACGAACCAATTGTAGTCGTTGGTAATTCAGGTAAATCAAATTCTTTCTTTTGAATAGCTTCACGTTCTGCACGACTTGGTGTTCGTTGATAATCCTTGTCTGACAAGTTAGCAACCCGTTCTTTCACTTGATCATTGACAGGGTGTTTAACTGACTGGAACAAGTCTTGATTAGCTTTTAGTAAATCATCGTGGCCACCAGCTAAAATTTGATCTAAATCATGTAATTCAGCTAATTTTTCAGTAGCAAATGACAAGTGTTTTTGAATATCTGCTGGTAATTGTTGTTCGTTCTTAGCTGTAAATGGAACATGTTGGAGTGAGCTTGAAGAACTGAGCACTACATTTTTAGCATCTATTTTCTTTAAAGTAGCAACGGTTGCTTCATAGTCATTACGCCAAATGTTCTTACCGTTTACAATTCCAGCAAATAACACGCGGTCAGCTGGGAAGCCATTCTTTTCGACTAATTCAAGATTCTTCTTGTTAGCAACAAAATCTAAACCAATTCCATCGAATGCCAATTTAGTAGTGATTTCTTCATATACGTCACGAACGTCACCAAAGTAAGTTTGTAAGTTAACCTTTAAACCGGCCTTATTAGCTAAGATACCTTCGTACAACTTAGTGAATAACTCATGGTCAGCATCGTTAACGTCAAATGAAAGTGCTGGCTCATCAATTTGAATCCATTCCACGCCACTTTCAGCAACCTTAGCTAAGATTTCGTTGTAAGCTTTGATTAAATCGTCAACAAAATCAGCAGCTTGCTTCTTACCTATGAATCGACTTAATTTAAGTAAAGTATAAGGTCCATCAATCACGGCTTTAGCATTGAATCCAGCGTCTTTGGCTTCTTGTACTTCATCGAAAATCTTTGTTCCATTTAGTTTGATTTCAGTATCATCATCAAATTCAGGCACAATGTAGTGGTAGTTAGTGTTAAACCATTTCATCATTGGGAGAGCCTTAACTGAATGTTCATCGTTTTGAAAACCACGAGCAATTGCAAAATATTCATCAAGAGCACTAAGGCCTAATTCTTTGTAACGCTTTGGAACAACGTTTAATAAGTAGGATGCGTCTAGTAAACCATCAAAGAATGAAAAATCACCGGCAGGAATTAAATCAATCCCAGCATCCTTTTGTAATTTCCAATGTTTGAGGCGTAATTCATGCGCCTTTTGTAATAATTCATCCTGCGTAAGTTCTTGTTTCCAATAGTGTTCTGTGGCAAATTTTAGTTCCCGGTTTTCTCCAATACGTGGAAATCCAATAATAGTTGTAGTCATAAGCATCCTCCATAAGTGTTTTAAGCAAAAAGAAAAAGGTGGTCCGAGTTTCTCCCTGTAAAAAGGGCGAAAACGCGGTACCACCTTAAAAACCCAGTCATCTCACAATAACTAGCTCAACCAGTCTCATTCCTGAAACTGTGATCACGTATCGTGTGATTCACGGTAGTCTAGCTTGCACCGACTACTCGCTCTGAGCTCATCTTCACTGATTTTATCCGATCCTTCTTTCCACCTGCCGAAGGTCTCTATGAACATCAAAATCAGTTACTCTTCTCTTCATCGCTTGTTTGAATTAGATTTTAATGAGATTATACACCCAGCAAAATTAAAATCAACTGTATTTTCTAATTTTTATTTAACTTTTGTGGTATCAATGTACAAAAAAAGCTTTAAAACAGGCTTTTCACCGTTTTAAAACTTTTTAGTTTATTTAGTCATAAATGCTACAACCAATAACAAGACAGCGGATGCGAATTGAACGAAATCAAATAGAAAATGAGTCATAATGTTTTGCCAAATATTCTTTGAGAAGTAGTAAATTAATGCAAACCAAGCACCAACTACCATGTACGGAATCATTTGAACTACATCACCATTAAAATTATTCCAGTGAACTAACCCAAAAGCCACTGAGGATACGAAAAACATAATCCACATTAACACTTTATTATTCTTCCACTGGAAAAATAATGCGTGTCTGAAAACAATTTCTTCTGTAAATGGTGCCATCAATGTTGTTAAACTTGCTACTAATCCCATTGAAGCCGTTTGGATACTTAGCAGACTTGTATTAACCGCAGCTCCGGCAACAAATGGTTTCATACCCATTCGAACAAGACTGAGAATTACGTATGTTAAAATCATCCCCAGTAAGGCTAATCCTAAGTTACGCCAAATATGTTGTTTCCAAATTTTCCAATCATCACGTAAAACATCTTTAAATAAAATAATGGCTGTGATAAATCCAACAAAGAATACTAATACATTTAAAATAACCAAAAGCCACTGATTATTATGAACTAAACGAGCAATGAATGATCCGATCCCCAATTCTAATAATGGGATTAAAATAGCAATTATAGTCTTTGGTGCACTTACTTTTCTTTCCATACTCCCTACCCCCTAGGTATTGATGAAATTATTATACCGAATCTTAAAATTTACAGCTACTAATTATACTTCACATGTTTTGGTTAACTGCTCTCAGTAAGCGAATGAGTTCTTGGTATTCTTTATCATTTATTGTTTGTTTTAGCTTTTTTTGGCTATCAATAAAAACTTGATTGACATCTGCCAGAACTTTACTTCCACGTTCAGAAAGAAAAATTTGTTTTTGACGCTCATTATCACTCGGAACTCGCCTTTCAATGTAACCTTTTTGTTCTAGCCCTTGTAGCATACTAGAGATAGTAGCTCCTCTTAGTAAGAAAGCATCAGCTAAATCCTTTTGAATGAGCCCCTCATGTAATCCAATATACTGTAATGTACGGCCTTGTTGTTGATTCAAATTTAAATTCTGCATTGTATTTGCTTGGTTGCGGATTAGTTTACTGGTAATGCTTCGCATTAAATCAATTGCTTCTGTTTGTTCATCCATTATCTACACCTCTAAATTTATTATACAAAAAAATGTTAGAAATGTTGACAGTTAGATTTCTAAGAGTTGTGATTTCAATCGTTCTTCATTAGGTACCTAATTAGATGTGCATAGCACATTTTATTTTTGCTATATAGTTAGATTTCTAACAATTTAAAAAGGAGATGTTCATAATGTCATACACCGATGTTCATGGTAGCCAGTATCGACTAGTACCATTCGTCATAACTATTTTAATCGGATCATTTTCCGATATGCTTAACCAAACTGTTTTAGGAGTAGCTCAGCCTACTTTGATGAAATACTTTTCAATTGGTGCTTCCGATATTCAATGGCTTACCACTGGTTTTCTTTTAGCCAGTGCACTTATGATTCCAATCACAGTGTGGTTAACGAATCGTTTTAATACTAAACGGCTATTTATTGCTTCACAAATCATGTTTCTTTTGGGAACACTCGCATGTTTTTACGCCGATAATTTTTCAATTTTACTATTGGGTCGAATCATTCAAGCCCTAGGATCTGGTGTTGCCGCTCCTCTTTCGATGACAATGTTATTTTCAGCCTTCCCACCTGAAAAACAAGGACAAGCGATGGGGCTTTTAGGAATTGTATTTGGATTAGCACCAGCTATTGGACCAACTTTTTCTGGTTGGGCAATTGATGCATTAAACTGGCGCGCAATTTTTGGAATTGTCATTCCAATTAGTATCCTAACCATTTTGGCATCATTTATTTTTATTAAGGACGTTGCAGAACAACATAATTCCAAACTCGATTTCATTTCAGTTATTTTATCAACACTTGGCTTCGGAGGTATTCTATACGGATTCTCTGTCGTAGGTAACAAAGGATGGACAAGCATTGATTTTATAGCAGCTGTCGTAGCAGGACTATTTTTAACTATTTTATTTATTCTTCGTCAATTAAGAATAGAAAATCCTCTGATGGATGTTCGGATTTTTAAAGAACATAACTTTACAGTTGGCACAATCATTGGATCTATAGTAATGATTGCAATGATTGGTTTTGAAATTGTACTACCTATGTACTTACAGATTGTTTTAGGACTAAGCGCTATTCAAGCTGGGCTCTCACTTCTGGCAGGTGCTTTGACTATGGCTTTCACAAGTCCAATTGCCGGAATTGCTTTAGATAAATTTGGTGGTAAACGACTTATTATTTTTGGAATGGCCATTGTAACCCTGGGAACAATTCCTTTTGGATTTTTAACTAGTCACAGCTCGATTGTTTATATAATCGTTCTATATGCGGTTCGCAACTTTGGTATGGCACTTGCCTTAATGCCTTCTGGAAGTGTGGCATTTTCAGCATTAACACCCAAGGTATTTGCTGATGGGAGTGCTCTAAACAATGTTGCTCGCCAGGTAGCTGCTTCAATTGGAACTGCAATATTAGTTTCAGTATTTTCTAATACTACAAGCGCACTATCTCCGGCAAAACAGTTATTAAAAATTGACCCTATGTCATATAAAAAAGAAATATTCAATGCCTTATTGAGTGGTTACCACGTAGCATTTTTGCTAGCTAGCTTGGCAACTATGATTGCATTCTTTATTAGTTTTCAAGTTCGAAATAATCGACAGAAGGAGGAATTGAAACATGATTCTAGTTCTACTAATCATTAGTCTAATTTGTTCATTTTACTTTTGTATTTTCTTTAAAACGTCTCGATTGAAAATTATACTATCATTGATATCAGTATTAATCTTTTTAGTTAGCTTGATAACTATTATTGAAAACGATAGCGCACACTTTGGGATGCAAACTCGTACAATAACTTCAACAACCAGGATAAGCGCATCACCCAAGTTTAAAAAGCCAACATTAACCTACGTTAAATTAGGTCAATCAAATAAAAGTAAGGTTTATATTTTAAATGGATCTAAACACACTGATCCAGAGTATGGAACAATTAAAATAAATCGTACAAGTGACAAACAAACAACTCTGGTCACAAAAAAGGAAGAGTGGTTCTATCAAAGTCAATTAAATAAAATTCTATTTTGTTGGTCTAATAATAATCATCAGTTAAAGCATCTGTACTACACTTTCAACGTTCCAACTAGTTGGAATATCACCCAAATAGCTAGGCATTAAAATTAAGACTTCTGAATTCAGAAGTCTTTTTTATATACAAAAATAATTAAATGTATTAATATCTGGTATATAAAATATAAAGGAGGTCATAGTATTAGATCTATTCAAAGACAAATTCTTTATTTATTAAATACCGCACATAAAGTTGATACAAAGAAGCTTTTATCTATCTTATCTTCATATGGATACAAAGATAGTTATATTCGAATGCAACTAACTGAATTAAAACGCAATGGTTTGATTAAAAATCCTCAACGTGGAATTTACGAAATGACAAAAGATGGTGTAACCGACATTGATTCACTGGAAGAAAAAGTAGTTGAAATTAATTCGATCAATTTCACTTACACGTTAGTAACCACTTCATTTTCTGGTAATGGTTCATTCTTACGCCAACAAATTCGAGCCCATCTATTACGTTTAGGATTTGGTGCTATGGAAAATGGAACGTATCTAGCAATCGGAAATCGAACTGAACAACTGCAATTGTTGCTACAAGACCATCCTGATCTAATTCGAGTGTTCAATGTCACTGAAATTAATCCAACACTCAATAGAGATAGTGTTAACGACATTTGGGGATTGGACAGTATTAGTACAAAGCTATCAGAAATGGATAAAAATTTCGAGACTAATTTTAAACAGACTAATCTTTCACAGCTAACCAATCTCGAACTGTTACACCAATACCTCACTCTCATTGATCAAGTTAGCGAGTATTACACAACAGACCCAATGTTGCCAAAACAGTTAATCGGATCAGATTGGATTGGATACAAACTGTTACGATCATATATTCAGTATGGAATTAATATTATTAAAAGTGTTAATCAAGACGAAGAACTATCTCAGTTCTTTGACTATCAAGTTATAACAAACAACCAAAAATAAAGGAGATTTTTACTATGCCAATGATTGATATTTACGCTGCTAAAGGAACATTTGATAACAAGAAGGAACTCGCACAAAAAGCCGCTCAATTGATAATGCAGGTAGAACAAGTACCGCCCATCAGCATGTTCAAGAATAATACCGCTGGGTTTGTTCATGAATTAGACGACCAAAGCTTTTCCAATGCTAGCGGCGATTCTAACTACGTACGAGTTCAGGTATTAACTAATCAAGGAGCTTTAGATCGTGACAAGCAATTGGAATTAACCGAAAAATTAACTCAACTAATTTCAGAAGCTGCTCATGACGAAAGTCTAAAAGATCGCACCTGGGTACTAATTACAGAAGCTGTACCAGGCGGTTGGGGACTTTGGGGTCACGCACACACCAATGAAGAATTAGTGGAAGCTGCAAAGAAAGAATTATCAGGTAAATAACACAAAAAGAATCTACAATTTTTGTAGATTCTTTTTGTTAGAACTATTTTTTCCATTCTTTATAATTCTCAGCTGCTTTCGCATTAAATCCAGCCTGTTTTAGTTTTTCAACTAATACTTCTTTATCCGCTGGATCAACATGAATTTCAACCACCTTAACACCATTCTGATGTGTCACCATCAAAGTCTGAATATTAAAGTTGTTCTCAGCCATGATTTGACCAACTTTAAAAATCACTCCAACCTGATCATGTTCGACAAAAATCTGAACAACTGTTGATTGCTCATGGTAGTCCGTCACATCCAAAAAAGCATCTAAAATATCATTATTCGTAATAATACCAACAATTGCACTACCATCCATAACCGGTAAAACACCTATTTGATTCTGTCTCATTTGATAAATGGCATCCTCTAAAAAAGCATCAGCAGAAATCGTTTTGACTTCTTTGGTCATGACATCGTTTACAGTCATATTATTTAATAAGTAGTTGACCTCATAAATCGACAAACTGGTAGCTTGGGATGGATTAGTACGTTCGATATCCCGTTGCGTTATAATTCCAACCAATTTTCCGTCATCAATCACAGGTAAACGATGAATCTTGTTTTGATTCATTAAATCAACAGCTACACTTATCTTCGTATCTGGTGCAACGGTTTGAATATCTTTCGTCATAAAATCTGCAACACTCATTATTTACCCTCCTAAATATGCTTTCTGAACGTCTAGATTAGCCAATAATTCTGCTCCCGTTCCCGACAATTTCACTTCACCAGACGCAATTACATAACCTCGATCTGAAATTGAGAGCGCCTTTTTAGCATTCTGTTCAATCAAAAGAACTGTAGTCCCATTCTCATTAATCTTTTTAATAATGCTAAAAATTTCATTGATAAAAATTGGAGCTAAACCCATTGATGGTTCGTCTAACAAAATTAGTTTAGGGTTAGCCATTAAAGCACGTCCCATTGCGAGCATCTGTTGTTCACCACCGGAGAGTGTAGCCGCATCTTGATTCTTTCGTTCAGCTAAAACAGGGAAGCGTTCAAACACAGTTCGATAGTTTTCTTGAACTTGTTGTTTGTCCTTGTTCAGGAAGGCTCCCATCTGTAAATTTTCCATCACTGATAATCCTGGAAAAATATGGCGTCCTTCAGGAACCTGTGAGATTCCACTGGCTACCACTTTGGGAGCGGCTTGTCGTTGAATTTGATTGCCTAAATAAACAATTTCGCCACTTTTAGGCTTTAAAAGTCCTGAAATCGTCTTTAAAATGGTCGTCTTCCCCGCTCCATTAGCTCCAATCAACGAAACAATTTCTCCTTCGTTGATATTAAAACTGACTTTTTTAACAGCATTAATCACGCCGTAATTCACAACTAGATCTTTCACTTCTAACATGGCTAAGCCTCCTCTCCCAAATATGCTTTAATAACAGCTGGATTTTGTTGAATCTCCTTTGGTGATCCTTCCGCTAATAATGATCCATGATCAAGTACATAAATTCGTTGTGCAACTTGCATAACTAGTGACATATCGTGTTCAATCAATAAAACTGTAATATGAAATTCCTTCTGCACTTCAATAATTAGTCGCGTTAAATCTGCGGTTTCTTCTGGATTCATCCCTGCGGCGGGTTCATCTAAAAATAGAATCTGCGGTTTTGTAGATAAAGCCCGCACAATTTCCAACCGGCGTTGAATTCCATAAGGAAGATTCTTAGCCAGCGTTTCAGTTTGTTGATCTAAACTGAATATTTTAAGTAATTTAATAGCTTCTTCTTTCATTTCTCTTTCGGTTCGATAGTAAGAAGGAAAACGTAGAATGCTACTGACAAAGCCTTCTTTGTAACGACTAGTCATGGCAATTAGAACGTTGTCTAACACTGTCATTTCTTTAAATAAACGGATATTTTGAAATGTTCTTGAAAGTCCTAATTTCGCAATTTGGTACGCTTTTTTATTATTCAATGGAAAAGTACCTTCTTTGCCAGCCAGTACCACAGAGCCCGACGAAGGTGTGATAACACCCGTTAACAAATTAAATAGAGTTGTTTTTCCAGCCCCATTAGGCCCAATCAATGCAACCAATTCATTGGAATTCAAGTGCATCGTGACATCTGAAACAGCGGTCAATCCACCAAAGTTTTTTATTAAATTATCTACTTTTAATAGTTCGCTCATTCTGAGACACCCCGCTTCACTTTAATTCGCTTTAGAATTCTGCTAAATGATAGTTCCCAAGTACCTAAGATCCCCGATGGCTTAAAGATCATAATTAAAATTAAAGCTACTGCATAGATTACCATTCGGAGTGTTCCGAAGTTTTGCAAAATTGTGTCAATTACACCAAGTACCGTTGCAGCAACGAAGGTTCCTGTAATACTACCAACCCCACCCAGAACAACGATAATTAAAATCGAAATGGAACTCATAATATTAAAATCATTCGGCGCAATGGTTTGGAGAAATGAAGCATGTAATGATCCAGAAATAGCTGCAGTAGATGCTCCTAAAACAAAGGCTGCCAACTTCCATTTAAATACATTAATTCCCATTGCTTCCGCAGCAATTTCGTCTTCACGAACTGACATCACTGCTCGTCCACCACGACTGTGAATAAAGTTCACAATCACAATTGTGGTGAGACACATCATAATGTAGACGGTAGCCCAATCAGCAAACTGTGGAATATTAAACATCCCGGCAGCCCCATTAGTGATTTTCAAATTGTTAATAATAATTCTGATAATCTCAGCGGCTCCCATTGTGGCAATCGCTAGGTAATCGCCACGTAGACGCAACGTTGGAATACCCACAACTAAAGCAATCACAATTGCTAGAACCACTCCGACCCCCATCGAAATATAAAATCCAATTGGACTATTAATTGAATTAGTAATAATGGCAGAAGCATACGCTCCAATTGCCATAAATCCAGCATGTCCAAGTGAGAATTGACCGGCAAATCCAATAATCAAATTTAAACCAACAGCTAGAATTATGTTAATTCCAATCGTTACCAACATGTTCTCAATAAAAGAATTGATTACGCCCACTAAGATGAGAGTGTTCATAAGATAATATCCGGCAATCATCAAGCCTAACCAGATTGCGTTTGTTTTCAAATTTGCTTTCATTATCTTCACCTACACCTTTTCTTTCACATTTTTACCAAAGATTCCTGCTGGCAAAATCAACAAAATAATAATCAATACAACGTATACAACAGCATCCTTATATGCTGATAAACCAATTGATTGGAAAAGTGTTTCCAACATCCCAATCAAGAAGCCACCTAAGGAAGCTCCGGGAACTGATCCAATCCCACCAAGTACGGCAGCTACGAAAGCTTTAATTCCGGGTGTCATTCCCATCAATGGGTCAATTGAGTTGTAATACAAGCCAATCAAAACTCCGGCAGCTCCAGCCATTGAAGAACCTAGTGCAAACGTAAATGAAATCGTCCGATTAATATTGATTCCCACCAACTCGGCCGCATCCGCGTCAACCGAAACAGCACGCATTGCTTTACCCATTTTGGTTCGTTTAATAATAAGTTGCAGTAAAACCATCAAGATACAGGCTGTTACCAATATTAAAATCTGAATGTTAGAAATCAGTACACCACCGATATTGTAATTATGTTGTTGAATTACTTGTGGGAAGCTTCTAGTATCGGATGTGAAGAGATATGCCATTCCGTTTTCAAGAAAGAACGATACCCCAATCGCCGTAATTAAGGCTGTGATTCGTGGTGAATGCCGTAATGGCCGGTAAGCGAAGTACTCAATAATCACACCACTGATTGCTCCAACAACCATTGAACTTAGCAATGCTTCGATAAAATTAAAGTGCCATGCATTAATCGAATAATATCCCCAGAACGCACCCAACATATAGATATCACCGTGTGCAAAATTAATTAATTTAATAATGCCGTAAACCATTGTGTACCCCAGTGCTAGCAAGGCGTAGATGCTCCCCAATGAGAGGCCGTTAATAATTTGTTGAAAGAATGTTTGCAATGTAATTTCCTCCCTGATTGAGCTACTTGAAATCTATTTTGATTCGTAAGTATTAGAAACTTTTCCGTTTGTAAGTTGTTCGATTGCAATTGGTTTTTCAGGATCATGATTTTTGTTAATCGTTGTTGTTCCAGTGACACACTTCAAACCTTTAATTTGAGCAAGTCCTTCTGCAATCTTGGTTGAGTCTGCTGATTTTTCACGTTCAATTGCGTCTTTAATCATGTAAACAGAATCGTATGCAAGAGCTGAGAATGTTGGTGCTTGAGCATGGTAACGTTTTTCATATAAAGCCATGAACTTCTTAGCTACTGGATTACTTGCAGATGCTTTAGTTGAAAATGGTGTTGTGTAATAAACTTTATTGGCATTCTTGTTACCGGCGATTTGAGCAAGCTTTGGATCAGCCATTCCATCAGAACCAATGATTGGTGCATTGATGCCAGCTTGACGAGCTTGTTTTACAATCAATCCAATTTCTGAATAGTAACCGGGAGCGTAGATAGCATCAATTTTCTTATTCTTAAATGATGTTAGAACCGCATTGAAATCTTTGTCCCCTTCAGCAAAGGTCTGATTGGCAACAATCTTACCGTCAAAAGCATTCTTGAATGCTTTAGCAAGGCCAGTTCCATAATCAGTTGAGTTATCAGCAAGGATTGCAACACGTTTGCCCTTCAAAGTTTTGGCAGCAAATTTAGCAGCGGTGCTTCCTTGGAAATTATTTTGATAGCAAGCTCTAAATACATATGGTTGAGCCTTACCATTCTTTTGAAGTGTGAAGTCTGGGTCAGTAGCTGATGGACTTACAAATGGAACTTTTGCTTTGTTAGTTGCAGGAATCTGGGCTGTTCCATCATTGGTTGTTGCAGGTCCGACAATGACAGAAACTTTGTCGTTATTTACAAGTTGAGCAGCCACGGAAGCGGAAGTATTAGTTGATGTTTTATTGTCCTTAATCACCAATTTGATTTTTTCTGTCTTACTGCCAACCTTGATACCACCCTGGCTGTTAATTTCGTCAGCTGCCATCTGAATTCCTTGCTTCTGTTGGTTACCATAACCACCTGCAGCACCAGATAATTCCATATTCACTCCGACCTTAATGGTATTACCGTTGGCTTGATTACCTTGTCCAGTTGTTTTAGCAGCACTACAACCTGCAAAGACTGTCATAGCAACACCGATTGACATTATGTATCCGAATTTCTTAATTGATTTTTTCATTTTAATTTCCTACTTTCTCTCTTTAAGTATTGTTTATGTGTGACAACCGCCCGATCCGACCTTCTTTCCTAGGGCAATAAAAAAACCTCATTCTTTAACGAATGAGGTTTGAAATAGTTTGATTTATTCATCAAGCCCTCATCATTAAAGACGCAAATAAGGGCTTAACATTTTGATTATGTGAAGTTTTACTTCACCATCAACGTTAGGTCCTTGATCTTTAATAATAAGGCTAAATTTTGGTTGGCAGAGGCTACTGCCGCTTTATGAGTATTTGAATAAATTGCTGAATTACGTTTCATGGTAGTAACCTCCTTAACTAAATTTAATTGATGCTTCGAAGTATATTAATTTTCTAATCAAAAGTCAACCTTTCTCATCAAATTCTTTTAATTAAATATAAAAAGCTGCCACATCAAGGTTATCTCGATGCAACAGCTTCCTAGCTTTAAGCCAATTATTAGAATTTAAAATTATTTTTGAATTTCAACTGAATTAATCACAACATCTTCGTTTGGTTTATCAGCATAATCACGTTTTACTTTGCTGATAGCTTTCACGACATCTATACCTTCAGTAACTTGACCGAAAACAGTATGATGGCCGTCTAACCAAGGTGTTCCACCATTCTTATAAGCAGCAATAACTTCTTCCGGATATCCAGCACCAGATAATTGCTTGATCATTTTCTTGGGCACACTTGAGCTGCTAACAATAAAGAATTGGCTACCATTTGTATTAGGACCGGCATTAGCCATTGATAGTGCACCGTTCAAATTAAATAATTGATCTGAGAATTCATCTTCGAATGAAGAACCATAGATGCTTTCGCCACCCATTCCTGTTCCAGTTGGGTCGCCACCTTGAATCATAAAATCAGGAATAACACGGTGAAAGATTACACCATCGTAGTAACCCTTTTCTGATAACTCAATAAAGTTTTTAACGGTCTTAGGTACTATTTCATCAAATAATTGAATCGCAATATCGCCTTCGCTAGTTTTTAGCGTTAGCTTTGTTCCTTGTGCATTCTCAAGATCTAATTGAGGATAGTTTGTCATAATCGTACTCCCTTAGTTTTAAAATATTTTTCCATTATAAACTATTTTGATTAAATCAGCTTTATCTATCTTAAAACATTGGAAAAATA
>NZ_JQCQ01000031.1:357-19431 GCF_001437605.1 Pediococcus argentinicus | reverse complement strand
TCACCAACAACAGTTGACGAACAACCAAACAAAAAAGCATCGGAATTAATCCGATGCTCTTCAGCGACATTTAAGTCTTATTTATTGATAATGTTTTCGCGAGCGTCAGCACTCAAGTTGTAGAATGAGTGAATACCTTTGTATTCAGCAACGCCCTCTAATTGATCTTCAATACGCATTAATTGGTTGTACTTAGCAATACGGTCTGTACGACTCATTGAACCAGTCTTAATTTGACCTGCATTTGTAGCAACAACTAAGTCAGCGATTGTTGTATCTTCTGTTTCACCTGAACGGTGAGAAACGATAGCTGTGTAGCCAGCTTCTTTAGCCATTTCGATAGCTTCAACAGTTTCTGTCAAAGTACCAATTTGGTTAACTTTGATAAGGATTGAGTTAGCAGCACCCATCTTGATACCCTTAGCTAAGTAGTCAGTGTTTGTAACGAAGAAGTCGTCACCAACAAGTTGAACTTTCTTGCCAAGTTCTTTAGTAATAGCTGCCCAGTCGTCCCAGTTGTTTTCATCGATAGGATCTTCGATAGAAATAATTGGGTATTTGTCAGCTAAACCTTCAAGGTATTTAACGAATGCTGGTGTATCAAATTCTTCACCAGTTGACCAACGAAGCTTGTATTTCTTGTCTTCGTCATTCCAAAGTTCTGAAGCAGCAACGTCGATAGCAATAGCAACGTCTTTACCTGGTTTGTAACCAGCTGTTTCGATAGCTTTGATCAAGTATTGTAAAGGTTCTTCGTTGTTTGCGAAGTCAGGAGCAAATCCACCTTCGTCACCAACTGAAGTAGCTTTACCGTCAGCAGCAAGTAACTTCTTCAATGCATGGAATGTTTCTGAACCCATACGGATAGCACTTGTAACTGAGTCAGCACCAACAGGCATGATCATGAATTCCTGGAAGTCCACTTTGTTGTCAGAATGAGCTCCACCATTGATAACGTTCATCATTGGTGTAGGGAGGACATGAGCATTGAATCCGCCTAAGTAGTTGTAAAGAGGAACTTGTAATTCATCAGCAGCAGCACGAGCAGCAGCAAGTGATACACCAAGAATAGCATTAGCACCTAATTTACCTTTGTTAGGAGTACCGTCTAACTTGATCATAGCTTTATCAATAGCAACTTGGTCAGTTACTTCGAAACCAACGAGTTCCTTAGCAATGATTTCGTTAACGTTCTTAACAGCCTTAGTTACACCAAGACCATTGAAAACAGTTTTGTCGCCGTCACGTAATTCAACAGCTTCATGTTCACCAGTTGAAGCACCTGATGGAACGATACCGCGGCCAAAGCCACCATCTTCTGTATAGATTTCAACTTCGACAGTTGGGTTACCACGTGAGTCTAAAACTTGGCGTGAATAGATATCAGTAATAAGTGACATTCTAGTAAATCTCCTTAATATTTTTATTTAGTATGCTTTCGCAATACCATTATTATAGTACATTAGATCGATTATATTAACCCTTAAAGTTAACTAATTGAAGGAATGATTCTGGATCCATTGATGCACCACCAACAAGTCCACCATCAATGTCTTCTTTTGACATTAATTCTGCAATGTTAGCAGGTTTTACACTACCACCATATTGGATACGAACTTTACCAGCAACTTCGTCATTGTATAACTTAGCAACTGTTTCACGTACAACGTGACATACTTCTTGTGCTTGATCACTTGAAGCTGTTTTACCAGTTCCAATAGCCCAGATTGGTTCGTAAGCAAGTACTGAAGAAGCAACTTGTTCTGCAGTAAGATCCTTCAAAGCATTTGTGATTTGACCAGCAACCCAAGCATTTGTTTCGCCAGCTTCACGTTGTTCTAGAGTTTCACCACAGCAAATGATTGGTAACATGTTGTTACGGAAGATTGCTTTAGCTTTTTTGTTAATATCTTCATCTGTTTCCTTGAAGTATTGACGACGTTCTGAATGGCCAATAACAACATAGTCAATACCCATTTCAGAAAGAGCTTTAGGACTAGTTTCACCAGTGAAAGCACCTTCATCTTCAAAGTAACAGTTTTCAGCAGCAGTCTTCAAAGGTTCGTCCTTTGAGAACCATGTCAAAGCGTTTAAATCAATTGCAGGAGCAGCAATTACAGATTCAACAACGCTTGATTCTGGTAATTTACCCTTGATAGCTTCCAAGAAAGCTTGTGTTTCTTCAGGGTTTTTGTTCATTTTCCAGTTTCCAGCAATAATTGGAGTACGCAAAATTAAACATCCTTTCTAGCTACACAATTAATATGTAGTTGGGCGTTAAACGCCCAGTTTTAATTATTTGTTTGAAATAGCAGCGATACCTGGTAATTCCTTACCTTCAAGGTATTCAAGTGATGCACCACCACCAGTTGAGATATGAGTTAATTGATCACCCACACCCAATTGTTTAACAGCAGCAGTTGAATCACCACCACCAACGATTGTTGTAGCATCTGATAATGTACCTAAGAACTTACCAACTTCAAGAGTACCCTTAGCATAGTTGCTCATTTCGAATACACCCATTGGTCCGTTCCATACAACTGTCTTAGCATCCTTCAAAACATCTTTGAATTCTGCAATTGACTTGGGTCCAATATCAAGAGCCATGTAACCATCAGGAATATCGCCTTCAACAACTTTGCTAGGAACATCGTTATCAAATTTTTCAGCAACAATACTGTCTACAGGTAGAACAATCTTGTCACCAGCTTTAGCAAGAATTTCTTTAGCAACATCAATCTTGTCTTGTTCAACAAGTGAGTTACCAATCTTCATGCCTTTAGCAGCGTAGAATGTGTATGTCATACCACCACCGATAATAACTTTGTCAGCTTTATCAAGTAAGTGATCGATGACACCAATCTTATCAGAAACCTTTGCACCACCAAGGATGGCAACAAATGGGTGCTTAGGATCGTCAACAGCTTCACCCAAGAACTTGATTTCTTTTTCCATTAAGTAACCAGCAGCAACTGGTTTGCCAGCAGCCTTCATAGCTTCAGCAACACCAACGTTAGAAGCATGGGCACGATGAGCAGTACCAAAAGCATCGTTGACGAACATGTCGCCAAGTGAAGCCCAGTATTGGCCTAATTCTGAATCGTTACCACTTTCTTTTTTGCCGTCAAGGTCTTCAAAACGTGTGTTTTCAAATAAGAGAACATCGCCGTCTTTCATTCCATTAACTGCTTCTTCTAATTGTGCACCACGCGTAACAGGAACGAATGTTACAGGTTTGCCAAGCAAATCTGATAAACGTTGTGCAACTGGACGAAGTGTAAGAGCCTTTTTGTCTTCTTCAGTTTTGATACGGCCAAGATGAGAGAACAAGATTGCCTTTCCGTTATGTTCGATAATGTACTTAATAGTTGGAAGTGCTGCAACGATACGGTTATCGTCACCAATCACACCATCTTTAACAGGAACGTTAAAGTCAACACGCATAAGAACTTTTTTGTCATTAACATCTAAATCTGAAACTGTTAATTTAGCCAAAATAAAATCCTCCAATCAATTTTTAAAATAAATTTTTTGTTTTTGTTACAAAAAAGAGACGGAGGAAGTGACCTCCCTCCGTCTCTAAACCGCTAGACGGTTTGAAATCTACCTAAACTAAGATTCGATTGAATCTTAAAGTGTAGCAAATTTCAATAAAGTACGTACCATTTGGCAAGTGAAACCATATTCGTTGTCGTACCAAGCAACAGTCTTAACTAATTGCTTGTCGCCAGCTTCTGTGACTTCTGTTTGAGTTGGGTCAAAGATTGAACCGAATGTTGTGCCAATAATGTCACTTGATACGATTTCGTCTTCGTTCCAGCCGAATGATTCGTTGCCTTCTGTAGCTTTCTTCATAGCATCGTTAACTTGGTCAGCAGTAACTTTCTTGTCCAAGATTGATACTAATTCAGTTAATGAACCATCAACAACACCAACACGTTGTGCATGTCCTTGTAACTTACCGTTCAATTCTGGGATAACAAGACCAATAGCCTTAGCAGCACCAGTTGAATGAGGAATAGTATTTGCAGCAGCAGCACGTGCAGCACGGAAGTTTCCGCCACGAACTGGGCCATCAAGTAACATTTGTGTACTTGTGTAAGCATGGATTGTTGTCATTGTACCAACTTCAACGCCGAATTCTTTGTTCAAGAAGTAAGCCATTGGTGCAAGACAGTTAGTTGTACATGAACCTGCAGAAACGATTGTATCTTCTGAAGTCAAAACGTCATCATTAACGTTGTATACAACAGTCTTAAGATCTTTACCAGCAGGTGCTGAGATCAAGACACGTTTTACGCCAGCGTCCAAATGAGCTTGTGACTTTTCTTTTGATGTGTAGAAACCTGTACATTCAAGTACGAAGTCAACACCATCATTCTTAACCCAAGGAATGTCTTGAGCTTTTGGTTCAGCGTATACACGGTATTTCTTACCGTTAACAACGATTGAGTCGTCAGTTGCACTAACTTCTCCAGGGAAAGTACCGTGTGTTGAATCATATTTCAACAAGTGAGCCAATAATGCAGGACTTGTTAAATCATTGATTGCAACTACTTCGATTTCATTTGACTTTTCGCCTAATTCAAAAATACGACGGAAAGCTAAACGACCAATACGTCCAAAACCATTAATACCAATCTTTACAGTCATAACTAAGATTTCCTCCTTTAGGAATCTAAAAAAAATTTATTTTAAAAAGATCAACCGACAATCGATTTCACTTTTTTAAAATCACATTTGCGGCTCCCTCATCAGTAATCAATACTGTTTGCTTGGGAGCAAAGTTCATGTAAGCTTGAATCGCATCGGCTTTATCGTGACCGCTTGCAATAGCAACTACATGATTGAATTTTTGTGCATCCTCTAATTGTAATCCAATCCGAGAAACACGATAAACGATTTGGCCTTCTTTATCATAGAAACATCCGAAGACCTCACCCACTGCTTTTTGTTCACGCAGCATCTCTTTTGTTGCTGAATCCACCTCACGGCGACGCGCCATATCGTCAGCACGTCCAATCCCGTGAATTGCTACATTACCGCTTGCAATTAATTCCAACACGGCTTTCACAGATGGCTCATTTAACAGTGGGTGATATGTATCCTTACTCAACTGTTCCGGAATATATAATGACTTACTTTGACCACCCGTTCGAGCAGCCATGGTTGAACAAACTGAATTAGCCTGTTTCGCAACCGAAGCCCCAATTCCACCACGTCCTGGGACAAACATCAAAGTTCGTTTATCTGAGAGGACTGGAGTAAGTTCCTTAGCAACAATGGCCATTGTCGAACCGCCCATCGCTACTATTGTATTATTACCCTCTGGCAACATTTTTGCAAGTGTCTCGTTTAAAACCGATCCGAGTTGTTTCATGACGTTACTGTCGTCGCTACTATCACCACGAACGATTAAGCATTTATCAATACCCAACCGTTGTGCCAATTGTTTTTCCTGACTATTTAATCCAAGCAACTGATTAGCTAAATCATCTAATCCATTAACAACTCGACGACCTTCTTCAGTTAGGCTCATTCCAGCCTGACTACTACTAATCAATCCTTGCTTTCTGAGATTCTCCGTTTCAGATCTCAAAACACGTTCAGTCAGATGCAACCGATCAGCTAACATACGACGTCCCACTGGTGACATCAGACCGATATTACGTAGAATATCGAATCTCCGTAAGAAGACATCAATCATCTCCGGAGCAATAGATTCAATCAAATCTAATTGATTATCCACAACTGTTGTCTCCTGTCTGGGACGCTATACGTCCATCTGTGTCATAAAGTGACCCAATCAATCCAAAAGAAATGGCATACAAACTCCAGTAATTTACTTTTGTTGCATACCTCACTTACAGATGTAATTATATCAACATTGATTTTATTTTGCAAATTATAAACCGTTTTCTACCCGAAACGTTTACGTTTGGACGAAGAGGCTATTCCTAAGCTTTCTCGGTACTTAGCAACCGTACGTCTAGATATGTTTATTTCATCTTTTGAGAGTGTCAAAGCAATCTTAGCATCAGAAATAGGCTTAGTCTTATCTTCCGCATTGATAATCTTTTTGATTTTACTTTTAACACTGTCAGCAGATTCTTGTATGCCATCACTTGTTTCATCATTTCCAACCGCATTGCTAAAGAAATGTTTTAATTCAAATGTGCCATTTGGAGTAATCATATATTTACCATTAACCGACCGTGAAATAGTTGACTCGTGTAAATGCAACTTACGAGCAACATCTTTTAACATCAGCGGTTTTAGATCACTACCGGGGTGAAGAAAATAATCTTCTTGAACTTCTACAATTACTCTACCAACTCTAAGAATTGTATCTTCTCTTTGTTGTAAGCTTTTGGAGATCCACTCAAACTCTCGTTTCTTTTCATTTACATAATCTGTTACTTCTTGACTTTCTTGTGTCAATAATTGGTTAAAATACCGCTTTTGAAAATGTACTTGTGGCTTAGCACTTTTTGACTGCGTAATATGAATTTGATTATTTTCAACTTCAACAATCAAATCAGGAATTACATAAGCTGGTGCTTCCGTATTAAATGCAGCACCAGGCGTCGGTGTCAAAGTTCTAATATAATCAAATATTTCTTGAACGTCTTTCATCGTTAAATCTAACTTACGACAAATCACATCCCATTTACGATCAACTAATTGATTGAACATTTCCTCCAGCACTAGATAAGCCATTGCTGGCGACTGACTATCATTTTCCGTTTGTAGCATGAGACATTCTCTGAGATCACGTGCTCCAACCCCTGGCGGATCTAGTTGTTGTAATAGCGTAATCGCATCTAACACCGCAACCGAGTCTGCACCCGTTTTGTCTTCAACCTCTTGATTGGTTAAACCCAGATAACCATTTTGATCGACATAATCTAATAAGAAGAGAACCAATCCTCGCAGCGGTGTTTCGCGCATAGTTAAATGAACTTGTTCTAGTAAATAATCAAATAAAGACTGATCACTAGTACCTGCAACTTGTTCTAAAAAGTTTTCTTGTGTCCCCGACTGACTCGATGATTGACTTGTACTTCTATCCGCTACTGAAACTGTAATCAAAGGATTCTCAAGTTCTTTTTGTTTTAAAAATGATTGTAGCTCTTCTACGTTATATTGTAGAATCTGAATAGATTGTTGTAATGACTGAGTCATAGCAAGTTTTTGAATTTGTTTTTGTTGTTGTGACTGTCCCAAATTTTGTTTAACTGCCATAATATTCTCCAATATCTACTCTTGTCTTTTAAATTTTCCTACTGTAAACTTAACAGGTAAATTGCGCCGCTAGTGTAATGGATCGCACGTGAGATTCCGGTTCTCGAGATGCGGGTTCGACTCCCGCGTGGCGCATATTTTTTTAATCGAAAGCGCTTCACTTAGTGTCATTATACCATTTAATCAAAAATCAGTTTAATTTCTGATACCTTATATTCTCAATCACTTATAAACCCGTTTTTAAAGGCTTATGAGTGATTTTTTTAAATTAAGTCAAAAATAAGCACATTTTGTTTGACCTTTTCTGACCTTTGTTTTAAACTATGTTCATGTTAGTTATCTAACAGATAATTATTTTTCAAATTTAAGGAGGTAACTAAGTTATGAACTTGGTCCCAACAGTAATTGAACAATCATCTCGTGGTGAACGAGCTTACGATATTTACTCTCGTTTGTTAAAAGACCGTATTATTATGTTATCAGGTCCGATTGACGATGACGTTGCAAACTCAATCATCGCTCAACTCTTATTCTTAGATGCACAGGATTCTGAAAAGGATATTTACCTTTACATCAACTCACCAGGTGGCGTTGTAACATCTGGATTAGCAATTTACGACACAATGCGCTTTATCAAGGCTGATGTGCAAACAATTGTTATGGGTATGGCAGCATCAATGGCCAGTGTTCTTGCTTCATCAGGAACAAAGGGCAAACGATTTGCATTACCTCACTCAGAAGTTATGATTCACCAACCTTCTGGTGGTGCACAGGGTCAACAAACAGAAATTGAAATTGCCGCTGAACAAATTCTTAAGACTCGTAAAGAATTGAACCAAATTTTAGCTGACAATTCCGGTCAACCATTAGAAACTGTTGATCGTGATACAGAACGTGATAACTACCTTTCAGCTCAACAAGCTGTAGATTATGGTCTGATCGATGGTATCATGGAAAACAACGCTGAATTAAACTAATTCACAAACAAAAAAACGGCTCATCCTTCTCAGGATGGGTCGTTTTTCTATGCCCTCAATTTTTCTGCAAACTGATTTATTTTTCTTAAGCGATGGTTAATACCGGATTTAGAAATTGGACCACCTGGTAATAACTCACCTAACTCTTTTAAACTAACCTCTCGATTAGCCATTCGAGCTTCAGCAACTTCTCGCAACTTAGGCGGTAATTCACCCAATCCTACTTTCTGATCAATATACTCAATGTTATCAATTTGTTTCATCGAAGCATTAGCAACTTTATTCAAGTTAGCAGTTTCGCAGTTAACCAACCGATTGACTGAATTTCTCATATCACGCATGATTCTGACATCTTCAAACTTCAACATAGCAGTAGTAGCTCCGATTAATTGTAAGAAGTCGGCAATATGTTCTGCCTCTTTCATATAAACAATAAATCCACTTCTTCTGTCAGTTGTACGAGCATTAAACTCATAACGATTAATCCAATCAGCAATCATTTGATTGTGTGCTTCATATAGAGAATAAATCTCTAAATGATAACGACTTGTTTCGGGATTATTTACTGACCCACCAGCCAAGAATGCCCCTCTGAGATATGATCTTATTTCAGACTCACTAGTTAGCATTCCTTCTGGCACAGTTTCATTAATTTCAAAACTATCTTTCTTTAAGATTGCTAAATCCTCAAGAAGTTCTTTTACACCAGTTTTCAAACGTACAATATACTGATTATTCTTTTTTAATTTCATTTTACGACGAACACTAAGTTCCGCTTCCAAATGATAAAACTCTTTTAAAAGTGAATAAATTCGGCGAGCAATTGCTGGATTTTCAGTCTGAACGTTTAAAGTCAGCATTCGATTATTGATACCGATTGCTCCATTCATCCGAATCAAAGCCATTAGCTCTGCTTTGGCGTTTCCGGCATGCACATCAATACTGGTGAGCTCTTTTTTCACTTCACTAGCGTAGGACACGTTAAGCCCACCTTTCTCTTAGTTCTTATTTTTACTAGGGCTTCCAACTAAATTCATCAACTCTTCAACAACACGTTCTCCATTATGGAAGGCCCCACCATTTCTAAGAAGTAAGAAATCATCAGAAATCACTCGGCATCCCTGATCTCTTAACCCTTTGAAATCATGCTTAACTTGTTTTGATACTTCATCATAACGGTTAAAATCCATATACTCTTCTGAAACCTGTTCGGTATTAACTAAAACCGTATCAATAAAGTTTCGACCTAAGTGTTGGTTTAGAACCTTAACGTGATCTGAATCAGTGAACCCAATTGTTTCACCTTTTTGAGTCATAATATTACATATATATATAATTTCGGCTGTAGTTCTTAAAATAGCTGAACTGATATCGGGAATCATCAGATTCGGCAGGATACTGGTAAATAAACTACCTGGTCCCATAATGATTTGGTCAGCTTCCTCAATAGCTTTAACAGCCTCTGGAACAGCAACCGGCTTCTTATTATCACTCCAAGGATTGTTTTCGACCCAAATTCTCTTAATTGTCTTATGCGCAGCAGTAATTTCTGCCTCACCAGCCAACTGAGTATTATCTGTAAACTCAGCGTGTAAGACCAATGGTTCATTACTTGCTGGATAAACTTTCCCTTGAACTTGCATAATTTCAGATAATTCCTGAATTGCTGGAAAGATTCCGCCTTTCATTTCTGAAAGTGCCGCAATAACCAAATTACCAATCGCATGTCCGGCTAAGAATTTGTCCTCACTGCGGAAGCGATATTGAAAAATATCCAAATCTAAACTAGGTAAATTAGATAGTGCCGACATTACATTTCTAATATCCCCAGGTGGTACAACGTTCACGTAATCTCGGATAATCCCTGATGAACCGCCATCATCGGCCACTGTTACTACAGCAGTTATATCGACATTTTTATTGCGTAACTCTTTTAGAACAACTGGTAACCCTGTTCCTCCACCAATTACGACAATTTTCGGTTTATTTGTATAACTCATGACCGATTGACCGTTTCCTTCCGCTTATCTGCATCCCGATGTTGAACATGAGTAACATAGTCCTTACCCAAATCCTTAGCAATACGTTCAGCAATCGCTACCGAACGGTGTTGACCACCAGTACAACCAATTGCAATTGTTAAATTAGATTTACCTTCCGCTTGATAGCCAGGCATTGATTCTCTTAGCAATCCAATAAAATGTTCATAAAATTTTTCAGTCGCGGGTTGATTCATAACGTAGTCATATACAGCTTTATCCTTACCAGTTTTATTCTTAAGCTCTGGAATATAGTAAGGATTAGGTAGAAATCTGACATCCATTACAATATCAGCATCAATTGGCAATCCGTACTTGAACCCAAAGGAAAGCACTTCAACATGAAAGGTTGTTGTTTGATCTGTTGCAAAATGATTGAAGATATCTTCTCGTAACTCACGAGGAGTTAAATTGCTAGTATCAATGATAAATTGTGATTCTGATTTAATTGGTGCTAATAGTTCACGTTCCTTACGAACTCCATCAGCCACACGACCATCCATTGCAAGTGGATGTGCACGCCGTGTTTCCTTATAACGAGAAACTAATTCTTCATCTGAGGCATCTAAGAACAGGATTTCAGTTTCGACTGAGTTATCAAATCGTCGATCACCAGCTAACATTTTCAAAATCTGATCATAAAAAGCTCTTGATCGTAAATCGACGACCAATGCAACCCTATGAATGTTACCCGATTCCTTTACTAGTTCCCAAAACTTGGGTAGTAAAGCAGGTGGCATGTTATCAACACAGAAATAACCCAAATCTTCAAAACTCTGCATTGCAACAGTTTTCCCAGCCCCACTCATACCAGTAACAATTACTAGTTGTAGTTCTTCTTCCATAGTCTGCCTCCATTGATTATTTATTTTAGTATATCATACCCGGGCGTGTCTTTTTATCATTTTAAAAAAACTGTAGCTTTAAACTACAGTTCTTTGTATTATTCAACTTTTTCAGTACGAGCTTTGTCACGCGCTAGAACCGGCTTGAGATATTGACCAGTAAAACTCTTTGGCTCTGCTGCAATATCTTCTGGAGTTCCAGTAGCAATTATTTCACCACCGCCAGCTCCGCCTTCAGGTCCAAGGTCAATTAAATGATCAGCTGTCTTAATAACATCTAAGTTGTGTTCAATTACTAACACTGTATTTCCATTATCAACCAAACGCTGTAAGACTTCCAACAGACGCTTAATATCATCTGTATGCAATCCAGTCGTTGGCTCATCCAGAATATAGAAGTTGCGTCCGTTAGCCTTTTTATGCAATTCAGCTGCTAACTTCATTCGTTGAGCCTCACCACCAGATAAGGTTGTAGCAGACTGTCCCAAGTGAACATAGCCTAAACCAACATCAACAATTGTTTGCAACTTACGTGTAATCTTTGGAATAGCAGCAAAGAAATCTGTTGCTTCTGCCACTGTCATATCCAAGACATCGGCAATGGTCTTACCCTTATATTTAACTTCCAGAGTTTCAGAATTATATCTTTGGCCATGACAAACCTCACATGGAACGTAAACATCCGGCAAGAAATTCATTTCAATTTTCAGAATTCCATCACCCTTACATGCCTCACAACGTCCACCTTTAACATTAAAGCTAAAGCGTCCTTTTGAATATCCTCGCAGTTTAGCTTCATTAGTTTGAGCAAATAGCCCACGAATATCATCAAAAACACTTGTATAGGTTGCAGGATTACTACGCGGAGTTCTACCAATTGGTGTTTGGTCAATATTGATAACTTTTTCAATATTTTCCACCCCACTGATAGATTTGTATTTACCAGGCTTTTCAGAATTATTGTTAAGTTTTTGTGCTAAGGCACGCTTCAAAATCATATTAACTAACGTTGATTTCCCAGAACCCGATACACCAGTCACGGCCACAAACTCACCTAGTGGGAACTTAACATCAATATTCTTCAGGTTATTTTCTGCAGCACCTTTAATCGTAATAAACTTACCATTACCGGTACGTCGGTCTTCGCTAACTGGAATGAACTTTTTACCAGATAGATACTGTCCTGTTAACGACTTACGTGACTTTTCAACCTGTTTAGGTGTTCCGGCGGCCATAACCTCACCACCATTTTCACCAGCGCCTGGTCCAATATCAATCAGATAATCAGCAGCACGCATCGTATCTTCATCATGTTCAACAATCACTAACGTATTCCCAAGATCTCTCATCTTCTTTAGAGAACTAATCAAGCGATCATTATCACGTTGATGCAATCCAATTGAAGGTTCGTCTAAGATGTATAGAACACCAGATAGATTAGATCCGATTTGAGTAGCCAAGCGAATTCTTTGTGCCTCACCACCGGATAAGGTTCTAGCTGCACGACTGAGTGTTAGGTAATCCAATCCAACATTCTTCAAGAAATTAAGTCGGTCAATAATTTCTTTCAAAATTGGGGCGGCAATAACTGATTCTTGTTCCGATAAATCAACTTTCTTGAAGAAGTTTAATGAATCATCAACTGGTAATGCAGAAACTTGTCCGATATGGTCTCCATTAACCTTCACAGATAGTGCTTTCTCATTTAATCGGTAGCCATGACAAGCTTGGCAAGTTAATTCACGCATGTATTGACGCATTTGGTCACGTGTAAAATCACTGTTAGTCTCACGATAGCGACGGTCAATATTGTTGATTACACCTTCAAATGGAACATCAACATCGCGAACCCCACCAAAGTCATTTTCATAATGAAAATGGAAATTCTTTAATCCAGAGCCATATAAAATTAAATCTTGTTCCTTAGCAGATAGATTTTCGAATGGTGTATCCATATCAATACCAAAACTGTCTGCTGCTTGTTCCAACATTGCTGGATAATACTGTGAGCTAATTGGATTCCAAGGCAAGATAGCACCTTCACGCAGTGTCTTGGTTTGATCTGGAATTACCAAGTCCATATCAACCTCTAATTTAACACCCAATCCATCACACTCAGGGCAAGCCCCAAATGGCGCATTAAATGAAAATAGACGAGGTTCTAATTCACCAACCGTGAAACCACAAATGGGACATGAATAATGTTCTGAGAATAACAATGGTTCGCCATCAATTACATCTGCAATAGCATAACCATCGCTTAATCTAAGAGCTGCTTCAAAAGAATCAAATAATCTGGATCTGATTCCATCTTTTACCACAATTCGATCAATCACAATATTAATTGTGTGAGCCTGATTCTTGGTTAATTCAGGAACTTCAGCGACATCATATGTTTCGCCATCAATTTGAACTCGAACAAAGCCTTCTTTTTGAATTTTTTCAAAGACCTTTTTATGTTGTCCTTTTTTGGATCTCACAATTGGAGACAATATTTGTGCCTTAGTTCGTTCTGGTAACTCAAGCACTCGATCAACCATTTGTTCAACGGTTTGGCTTGTAATCTCAGTACCATCATTTGGACAAATTGGATGTCCCACACGAGCCCACAACAAGCGATAATAATCGTTAATTTCAGTAACGGTACCCACAGTTGAACGTGGATTTTTAGAAGTTGTCTTTTGGTCAATTGAAATAGCTGGACTAAGTCCGTCAATCGAATCAACATCTGGTTTGTCCATTTGTCCCAAGAATTGACGCGCATATGAAGATAAACTTTCAACATAACGGCGTTGTCCCTCAGCATACAACGTATCAAAAGCTAACGAACTCTTACCTGAGCCTGATAATCCCGTCACTACAACCATCTTGTCACGTGGAATGGTTACATCAATATTTTTTAAATTATGAGCACGAGCTCCATGGATAATTATTTTATCGTTTGCCACTAAAAATGCCTCCTACTCAATTTGAGCTTTCAACTCTAATACTGTATCTCTTAAATTAGCTGCTTGCTCAAAATCAAGCTTCTTAGCAGCTGAACGCATTTGATCTTCCAAATTAGCAATCATAGTCTTCTGATCATCGCGATCCATATCAGCAAAGTCGACATCCAAGAAGTCATCTTTCTTACCTTCTTTGTCACTCTTGCTGGTTGACGAAATTAGATCACCAATTGATTTCTTAATTGTATGTGGAGTAATACCGTGTTCTTCGTTGTATTTCTCCTGAATCTCACGACGACGTGCAGTTTCATCAATCGTTGCTTGCATTGAACGAGTCACATTATCAGCATACATAATAACGTGTCCATTTTCATTACGAGCAGCACGACCGGCAACCTGAATCATAGAACGAGTATTACGCAAGAAACCTTCTTTATCAGCATCTAAAATAGCTACTAGTGAAACTTCAGGGACATCAATACCTTCACGTAACAAGTTAATACCAATCAGGACATCGTACTTACCCGTTCGAACCTCACGAATGATTTTCGTTCGTTCAAGTGTCTTAATGTCACTGTGTAAGTATGCAACCTTCACACCCATTTCCTTGAAGTAGTCGGTTAAATCTTCGGCCATTTTCTTAGTTAAAGTCGTGACAAAGACACGTTCATTTGCAGCAGCCCGTTTATTAATCTCACCTAATAAATCGTCCATCTGACCCATAACTGGTCGGACTTCAATGACCGGATCTAACAAACCAGTTGGTCGAATAATTTGTTGAACAACGTGATCCGTTCGTTCTGTTTCGTAGTCCCCAGGTGTGGCTGACATATAAACAATCTGTTTAACATGTTCTTCAAATTCTTCCAAACGTAACGGACGGTTATCCAATGCACTAGGTAGTCTAAATCCATAATCAACTAATTGTTGCTTACGAGCACGGTCCCCGTTGTACATCCCTCTAATTTGAGGCATCGTAACATGAGACTCATCAACAACAATCAAAAAGTCATCAGGAAAGAAATCAAGTAAGGTGTATGGTGGTTCTCCTGGTTTACGTCCATCCATATGTCTTGAATAGTTTTCAATTCCGTTGGTATAGCCCATTTCACGTAACATTTCGATATCATAAGTAGTTCTCTGCTTTAGACGTTGAGCTTCAAGTAGCTTCCCTTCACCATCTAAAACCTTTAACCGGTCCTTTAATTCCGCATCAATGCTTTTAATCGCGGTTTCCATACGATCTTCATTAGTCATAAAATGAGTAGCCGGGAAGACCGTAATATGGTCACGTTCTCCGATAATTTCACCAGTTAATGCATCAACTTCACGCATTCGATCAATTTCATCACCAAAGAACTCTACCCGAATGGAGTGAGCTTCGTTAGCTGCTGGAAAAATCTCAACTACGTCTCCATGCACTCTAAAACGACCACGTTGAAAATCAATATCATTACGTTCGTATTGAATATCAATCAACTGTCTCAAGAGTTGGTTACGTTCAATTTCTTGTCCAACTCGAATGGTAACAGCTTGGTCACGGTATTCGCTTGGATCACCTAATCCAAAGATACTAGATACTGAAGCGACGACAATTACATCGTTTCTTTCTAATAATGAACTTGTAGCTGAATGACGCAACTCATCAATTTCATCATTAATAGATGAATCTTTTTCAATATAAGTATCACTGGAGGGAACATATGCTTCAGGTTGGTAGTAATCATAATAACTAACAAAATACTCTACCGCATTATTAGGAAAGAACTGTTTAAATTCACCGTAAAGCTGACCAGCCAGAGTTTTATTATGCGATAAAATCAATGTGGGTTTATTTACTTTTTGAATTACATTCGAAATAGTAAAAGTTTTACCCGTACCTGTAGCACCAAGTAAAATCTGTTCTTTTTCACCCTTATGAATTCCATTTACCAACGCATCAATCGCTTTAGGCTGATCACCAGTTGGTTGGTACTTTGAAACCAACTCAAACTTACGATCGTTCTCACGTTCAATCATGTTCATCCCTCCATTTTAACAGCCAAAAACTGGACCACATCTAGTGAGTGATCCAGTTCAATTCTAAATAATATTTTAACACACCGAACATACTTTCGCTATTTTTAAGGTTGGATAATGGCTTCACTGATTTTAGTGAGCTTATTTTGATCAGTAAACTTTTCTTCCAATAATTCAGGTAATACTTTTTCCAAGAAATATTGAACACTGACCATATCCTTAAACTTCACAATTGTTTTCAAACTTTCTTTATAGATATCAGTATAAACTAGTTCCGGATTTCCCTTTTGAATTTCACCAAATGATTCATACAAAAGGTCAACCTTATCTGATACGGATAAAATTTTGCCTTCCAGCGTATCATCTTTCCCTTCAGATAAGCGACGTTCATAGGCTGTTTGAAATTCATCTGGAATCTCATTTTTAACAAAATTATCTTTCATAGAACTTTCCACATTAGCTAGCATTTCACGTAAGTTAGCTGTTGCATATTTTACTGGTGTTTTAATATCACCAATAAAACGCTCGTTGTAGTCATGATTGAGGGCTTTTTCATAGAGTGCGCGCCAATCAACCTGGTTTCCAGCATTTTCTTCCACATCACCTAAGAATTGGGCAATTTCGGTTGTTTTAAATGAATGCTCCGCTACCGAATGCTTTTGATATTTAAAAAATCCCGGTGCTCGATAAATTGTCTCTAAATTGCTCAAACTCTTTAAATATTGATGAATTCCCATGCTAACCAGCTCCCTTAATTTAGTTGTTCTAATCCTATCACAATTTAATAAAAGCCGGAACGCAAATGCGCCCGGCTTCTATATTATTTTGTCATTTTGTCGATGTCTGCTTCAAATTGATCAATCTTATCCAAAGCATCTTTAACATCTTCACCTACGGTACCAACGTAGAACTTAATCTTAGGCTCTGTACCAGAAGGACGAATTGCAATCCAAGTTCCATCATCAAGAACATATTTCAAAACATCAGCTGCTGGAAGATCAATCTTTTCATCATGACCATCAGCGAAAGTCTTAGTTTGTTCTTTGAAGTCTTCTGTTTCAACAACTTGGTATCCAGCAAAGCTTGTTGGACGTTCTGCTCTAAACTTACGCATAATAGCAGCCATCTTGTCTTTACCTTCTACACCTGGGAAGTCTTTTGAAATTGTCTTTTCTTCGTGGTAACCATAAGTTGCAAATAGATTTTGTAATCCATCATACAAGGTTTGACCTTTACTACGATAGTAAGCAGCAATTTCTGCTAGTAACACGATTCCTTGAATAGCATCCTTATCACGAACAAATGGTTGAACTAGATAACCGTAGCTTTCTTCAAACCCAAACATGAAGGTGTGAGCGTTAGTTTCTTCGTAGCTCTTAATTTGGTCAGCAATAAACTTGAATCCGGTTAAAACATTGATCATTTTAGCATGGTGAGCTTCTGCGATTCTAGTTGCCAATTCACTGGATACAATTGACTTAACTGCAACAGCATTTTCAGGCAGATCACCAGCTTGTTCATGAGCAGTTAATACATATTCAAGCATTAGAGCAGCGATTTGGTTACCAGTAAGTAACTTATAATCACCACTTGGCAAACGAACGGCAGCGCCTAAACGGTCAGCATCAGGATCAGTAGCAATAAGCAAATCTGCTCCTTGCTTCTTACCTAGTTCAATTGCTAAATCAAATGTTTGTGGAAATTCAGGATTTGGGAATGGAGTTGTTACAAATTCAGGGTCAGCAACAGCTTGTTGTGGCACCATTGTATAATCCTTAAAACCGGCATTTTGAAGAGCACGTCCACCAACAACTTTACCAGTACCATGGAGTGGTGAATAGATAAGCTTCATATCTCCACCAAATTTGTCGATTAATTCTTGATTGATAGATACTGTCTTGATTTGTTTTAAGTACTCTAAATCAACATCCTCACCAATCAAAGTCATCAATCCTTTAGCACGCAACTTAGCTTGAGTCATTGATTTAACAGCAAACAGATCTTTCACTTCACGAATATAATCTGTAATCTTATCTGATTCCATTGGTGGCATTTGGCCACCATCTGGTCCATAAATTTTATAGCCGTTATATTGTTTAGGATTATGACTAGCAGTAATCATGATTCCTGCATATGTTTGAAGATCACGAACTGCGAAAGATAATTCGGGAGTTGGACGCATTGAATCAAAAACAAAAGATGGAATTCCATGTTCACCTAAGACACCAGCTGCTTCTAATGCAAATTCTTGTGAGTGATAACGTGAATCAAAACTGATTGCAACCCCACGTTGACGGTCAGTTTGATCTAACGTATCCATAAAGTTTGCTAAACCTTCTGTAGCTTGACGAACAGTATAGATGTTCATTCGATTGATTCCGGGTCCCATCACACCACGCATACCGGCAGTACCAAATTCCATTGGTGCGTAGAATGCTTCTTCTAGTGTCTTTGAATCGTCAGCCATTTCATTAAGTTCTTGTTTTAAACTTAAATCTAAATTCGTATTATTTTGCCATACTTTGTATGTATCTTCCCAACTCACTGAGTTTTCCTCCTATATTTGATTGCTTTTTCTCTTTACCTGGCAAATTATACACGAATTAAGCGTTTTAAGAAAGCAATTTCATAAAACTGGACTATACCACTATGCATAAGAATATACCTAGATAACCAATAAAAAGCATTCCAAGTTTTTTCATTCCTTGAAATGCTTCTTGTAAAAATATTCTTATTTCAAAATTTTATAATTAACTGATATACAAAATATCAATTCTTTTTTCTATAAATACCAAAGAAACTGATAGTTGAAACTATAAATCCTATAATCACAGCAATATAAGACCGTTCATCTTCCCCTGTTTGTGGCAACATATGATGATCTGTATTTACTTGTGTTTTATGTGGCAATTTATTGGATTCCGATGTCACTGGCTTTACTGGTGTTGCCGGTGTTACTGGTGTTACTGGTGTTACTGGTGTTACTGGTGTTACTGGTGTT
>NZ_JQCQ01000031.1:0-261 GCF_001437605.1 Pediococcus argentinicus | reverse complement strand
CTGGTGTTACTGGTGTTACTGGTGTTACTGGTGTTACTGGTGTGTAAAACACAAAAACAATCTGGTTATCAGAATCCGGTGTGACTGTGTTTTTATCAATCTGATTTTTGTCAAAAGTATATCCTTTGATATCTGGTGTAATAACCGTATCCATCATTTCCATTGATGTGTCCCAAGTAGTCATATTTTTTCCAGTAATTGAATCATAACTCGAAATTCCATTAAACTTAACAGTTTGAACTACTGGCTTAGGAGTATCCG
>NZ_JQCQ01000030.1 GCF_001437605.1 Pediococcus argentinicus | reverse complement strand
TGTTGCACTTGATTTGACAATTCGGGATAACTCATAATTATAAATTTGTGCAACAAAAAAGACATCCCCGTAAGGATGTCTAATTATTGTTATTTAGTCGATTGGACGCATAGTTGGGAATAGAAGTACATCACGAATTGATGGTGCATCTGTAAGCAACATCACTAGTCGATCAATGCCGATTCCTAATCCACCTGTAGGAGGCATACCGTATTCCAAAGCTTCTATAAAGTCTTCATCAATTCCTTCGGCTTCGTCATTACCAGCTTTACGTTCTGCAACTTGTGCTTCGAATCGTTCTCTTTGATCAATTGGATCGTTCAATTCAGTAAAGGCGTTACCATATTCATTGCCTAAAATGTAAAGTTCAAAACGGTCTGTAAAACGATCATCATCAGGATTCTTCTTAGCAAGTGGAGAAATTTCCACTGGATGACCATAAATAAATACTGGTTGTTCTAGCTTATCTTGAACCTTTTGTTCAAAGAATTCATTAATAATATGACCAACTGTCCACCATTGTTCATAGTGAATTCCGTTATCATCAGCTAATTTCTTAGCTTCATCAACAGACATCTTAGGCCAGAAATCAATTCCAGTATATTTCTTGATTGCGTCAACCATATGCATACGTTCAAAATCTTGACCTAAATCAAGTTCTGTTCCTTGATAAGTAATTTTACCATCATCAGAAACAGCCTTAACAGCAGCCTTAAAGATTCCTTCTGTTTCATCCATTACATCATGGAAGTCGAAGTAAGCAGTATAAGTTTCAAGCATTGTAAATTCTGGATTATGACGAGTATCAATTCCTTCATTACGGAATACACGGCCGATTTCATAAACTCGTTCCATACCACCGACAATAAGACGCTTCAAATGTAACTCTAAAGCGATTCGAAGATAAAGATCGATATCGAGCGCATTATGATGTGTAATAAATGGACGTGCATTAGCTCCACCAGCTTGTGGATGTAAAACTGGTGTTTCAACTTCAGCATAGTCTTTATCATCTAAGAAATGACGAACAGCACTAACAATCTTAGTCCGTTTCTTAAAACGATCCATACTGTCATCATTAGCGATTAGGTCTAAATATCTCTGACGATAAATTTGTTCAACGTTTGTTAAACCATGGAATTTATCAGGAAGTGGACGGAGTGCCTTGGTTAAGAAAGTGAGACTCTCAACTTTGATTGTCAATTCACCCATATCGGTTTTCATGACATTACCAGATACACCAATAAAGTCACCTAAGTCAGCTTGCTTGAAAATAGCATACTGATCTTCACCAACTTCGTCTTTACGGACGTATAATTGCATCTTGCCGGAACGGTCTTTTAAATCAGCAAATCCTACTTTTCCCTTACCACGTTTAGAAATTAAACGACCAGCAATGGTTGCAGTAATGCCTTTTTCTTCAAGATCTTCTTTTTCAAGATCACCATATTGTTGATGTAAATCTGTTGCTAAATGAGTACGGTCAAAACGGTGTCCAAATGGATCGATACCCTTATCACGTAACTCTTGCATCTTTTCGCGTCTGACCTTTAATTGGTCATTCATATCTTGTTGCTTTTGAGCCACTTCAATTCCTCCTCATAAAATCATTTCTCGCTAATTATCGCCTAAAAATCACTAAAAAAGCAACCCCGATTAGTTTCTAACACTACTTTTAGCCAATTTTTCTCCAAATTGGTCAAAGATATCAATCATTTCTTGTTCTGAATCAGCATTATTCAAAGCAACCTTTGTTCGAGCTGAACGTGGAATACCCTTCAAATAATATGCTGCTTGTGTTCTAAATTCACGTGAACCGATGTTATCACCTTTAAGTTCAACTAGTCCGTGTAAATGTTCCTTGGCAATTGCAATCTTTTCTTCTGCATCTGGTTCTGGAATGATTTCTCCAGTTGCCAAATATTGAGAAATCCGTTTTAATTCCCATGGGTTACCCAAAACAGCACGTCCAATCATTGCTGCATCTGCACCAACGTCTTCAAGCATTCTTTTAGCATCTTCTGGTGTTTTAATATCACCATTGCCCATAAATGGAATTGTTAGTTCATTAGCAACTTGCTTCAAAATATCCCAGTCAGCATGACCAGTATACATTTGTTTACGTGTACGTCCGTGCATTGCTAATGCGGAAGCACCAGCACGTTCGGCAGCCAAAGCATTTTCGACAGCAAAAATATGATCAGAATCCCATCCGGTACGCATCTTAACCGTTACTGGTTTCTTAACTGCATCAGTTACATAAGAAACCATTTCATAAACCTTGTTAGGATCTAATAACCAACGGGCTCCAGCTTCAGTTTTAACAACTTTATTAACTGGGCATCCCATATTGATATCAATAATATCTGCTTCAGTATGTTGATCCACAAACTTTGCAGCTTCAACTAATGTATCTTTTGAGCCACCGAAAATCTGAATACTCATTGGATGTTCTTTAGCTTCAACATTCATCATACTTAAAGTTTTCTTGTTGCCATACATGATTCCTCGATCAGAAATCATTTCACAAACAACAAGTCCTGCGCCAAATTGTTTACAAATTAAACGAAATGCTGAATTTGTTACACCAGCCATTGGTGCTACAACAACTTGATTAGGAATTTTAACGTCGCCTATTTGCCACTCCATCTTGTCACCTCATTGAAAGAATTTTACATGCTGATTATCATATCACACAAATTAGTGGGTCTCCATTACAAGCCCCTTACTTTTGGTAATCAATAATTTCTTGTAAATCCTTTTCGCTGAACTGGTACTTATTACCACAAAAATGACAAACTGCCTCTGCACCATGATCTTGATCAATCATTTCTTGAATTTCTTTTTTAGATAACGTTGCTAATGACTTAGCAAAGCGTTCCTTACTACAATCACACTTGAATGAGACGTTCATCTTATCTAAGAACTTAACATCATCAATTGAGAAGATTTCAGTTAGGATTTGTTCCGGTGTCTTACCATCTCGGAGCATTTCAGATACTAGTGGTAAGGCATTTAAACGTGCTTGTAATTCATCAATGGCGTCATCAGTTGCATCTGGTAAAACCTGAATTAAGAATCCACCAGCGACACCAACCGTTTCATCCGGATTAACAAAGACAGAAACTCCAACGGCTGAAGGGATTTGTTCTGACTGTGCTAAGTAATAGGTAAAGTCATCACCGATTTCACCTGAGACAAGACCAACTTGTCCGGTAAATGGATCGCCCATTCCCATATCCTTTGTCACGGCCATAACACCTTCATGACCCACGGCACCACCAACATCAATGTGATGATTACCATTGAGTGGTAATGACACATGTGGATTTTGTAAATAACCTTTAACTGTTCCATTGGCATTACCATCAACAACGATTGTCCCCGTTGGTCCACCACCATTGATTTTAACAGTAAGTTTTTCCTCACCTTTTAGTACCGATGAAGATAATAATAAAGTTGCAGTTAATGAGCGCCCCAAAGCTGCTGTTGAAGCACTCCAAGAATCGTGACGTTTTTGAGCTTCAGCTACTAGGTTAGTTGTTCGAACTGCATAGGCCCGAAACATTCCATCCTTTACAACACTTTTAACTAGATAATCTTTCATAATTATAATTTGACTCACTTTCGCAAAAAAATCGTGAGTAGCGAATGCCGCTCACGATTAATTTTAAATTATAGTCGATCAGAGTGATCGTCTTTTGGTTTATAAACAGTAGTCTTTTGGTCAGAATCATCATTGCTTGAGTTTGAATCATTTTCATGATCATCTTCAATATCTTGATGACGTTCAGCTTCCTTGCGTTCAAGCTCACGTTTTGATTCTTCAAAAGTAGCAGCTTTTTCGCTTGGAAATTCTGAATCACCTGGTTTTTCAGGCATCTTACCGGTCTTGAATAAGCTAAGGATTTGTTTCTCATCCAATGTTTCATACTTCAACAATGCTTCAGCAATCAACTTATGTTGGTCACGATGTTCACTAATGATCTTACGAGCTTCCTCGTAACCTTCAGTAGTAAAACGACGAACTTCTTCATCGATTGTAGCAGCAGTCTTTTCTGAATAAGCAGGACCATTTTCGCCATAGTATGATTGACCAGGTGCGGCAAGTTCAACTTGTCCGATCTTTTCGCTCATACCATATTGAGTAACCATAGCACGCGCTAATTGAGTAGCTTGTTCAAAGTCATTTGAGGCTCCGGATGACTTCTGGTTGAAGATAATTTCTTCAGCAGCACGTCCACCCATCAATCCAGCAATTTGTTCCATAGCATCATTCTTAGAAAGAAGATTTTGGTCTTCCTTAGGAAGCATGATAGCATAACCGCCGGCACGTCCACGAGGTACAATTGTAACCTTATGAACAACACGAGCGTCATTCAATACTAATCCAACAATTGTATGTCCAGCTTCATGGTATGCAACAGTTTCACGTTCTTTTGGACTAACAACAGCGTTCTTCTTAGCTGGTCCAGCAATAACACGATCTTCTGCTTCATCCATATCAGCGGCGTCAATAGTTTTCTTACTACGACGAGCAGCCAATAAAGCAGCTTCATTAAGTAAGTTTTCCAAATCAGCACCCACGAAACCAGGAGTTTGTTTAGCAATTTCTGCTAAATCAACTGTTGAATCAAGTGGCTTGTTCTTAGCATGAACTTTAAGAATAGCTTCACGACCGCGAACATCAGGTCGACCCACTAAAATCTTACGGTCAAAACGACCAGGACGTAGTAAAGCAGGATCCAAAACATCAGAACGGTTAGTAGCAGCTATAACAATAACACCTTCGTTACCTGTAAATCCATCCATTTCAACCAATAATTGGTTCAGTGTTTGTTCACGTTCATCATTACCACCACCGGTACCATTACCACGGCGACGAGCCACAGCATCGATTTCATCGATGAAGATAATTGATGGTGAGTTTTTCTTAGCTTGATCAAATAAATCACGTACACGACTAGCACCAACCCCGACGAACATTTCAACGAAGTCAGAACCAGAAATAGAATAGAATGGCACGCCGGCTTCACCAGCAACAGCTTTAGCTAGTAAAGTTTTACCAGTCCCAGGAGGTCCCTCTAAAAGAACACCGGCCGGTATTCGAGCTCCAAGTTGCACAAACTTACGAGGATCTTTCAAGAATTCAACAACTTCAACAAGTTCTTGTTTTTCTTCTTCCTCACCAGCAACGTCAGAGAAGCGCACTTTGTTTGCGCTCTTATCAGCAGGCTTAACTTTAGATTTACCAAAGTTCATGACACGGTTATTACCACCGCCACCTTGACCTGCTTGACCCATCATAATGTAAAAGAACACAATGAAGAGCAATAATGGTAATCCAGTTACAAGTAATTGTACCCAGAAACCACTTGATTCTTCTGGCTTAGTTGTCATTGAGACATCTTTAGCATCAGCAGCTTTATTGATTTCGGCAATTGTTGAATCGTTTTGCAATACTGATGTTGTAAAACCAGTTACTTTGGTTGTAGTTACCGTTCCTGGGAATAAACCAGAACCCGAGTTATCTTTTTGTGCATCGCGATATTTACCCGTGATTTTGTAAATTCCGTTAGAAGGTTGGATTTCGAAGCTCTTAACATTGTCTTTCTTAATTTGAGAAACAAACTTCGATGAGGAGATGTTAGAAGTTTGGCTATTGCCACCCTTACCAACGACCGCCGCAATGATTCCCATAATACTTAAGAACACAACAATGTAAAAAAGGCTATTTCGAAAAAGTCCATTTCGATTATTGTTCATTTAGTTCCTCCTTGAGAATTCTCAAATTGCCTAATAAACAGGCTTAATTTGATCATTGACGATATAATACCATATTTGACTAACTTTGACCAATTATTTTTATTCGTAAATTTCAGGCTTCAAAACACCGACGTAAGGCAAGTTACGATAGAGTTCTTTGTAATCTAATCCATACCCCACAACAAATTCATCTGGAACCGTAAAGCCGACATAGTCAGCATCAATTTTCAACACTCTTCCAGTTGGTTTATCCATTAAAGTACAAACCTTAACTGAATTGGCAGAACGTTGCATCATCAAATCTACGATATATTTTAAAGTACGTCCTGTATCAACAATATCTTCAATAATTAAAATATCGCGACCAGCAACATCCGAACCCATATCTGTTACTAAATCAACTTCACCGCTGGAGGCAACTCCACCGTGATAACTTGATACATCGATGAAATCCATTTCAGTGTTGAGGTCAATCTCTCTCACAACGTCAGTCGTAAAGAAAATGGCCCCTTTTAAAACACTAACGATAATTGGTGTCTTACCAGCGTAGTCTTTGGTAATTTCTTTTCCTAACTTTTGACATACATTTTTGATGTCTTCTTGGCTATACAATACTTTTGCAATATCGTTGTCCATGCCTCTTAATCCCCCTGCGATTTAAGTACAACTGTATATTTTTTTAACTCTGGTTGGAATGTATTGGTCAACCAGTTCTTACGTAAATTAGGTACCCAGATCAATTGATCATTTTGATCAAAGATTGCTAGAAACTCTGAACGATGATCATTGCTAATCTTTTGATCAATTAGTTCTCGACGAACGCTCTTGTGGCCACCGCCTTTTAAGCTAAATTGAATACTTGAAAGAGCTGGTTTTAACAATAATGGTAACTGGATTTGATTTGCTGTCAATTCCATTTTCGCAATCAAATGATCATTAACGCTAATCGGTTGATCAGTCACCATAATTTGCTGATCCGAATTCATGTTGAACCAGTGGTTTAATACTAACACACGCTCCATTAATTGGTCATTGCTTTTTACGGTTTCTGGAACTTCATTTTTAAAATCGAATGTGTCATATGTTTTCTGCAATAGCCATCCCTGACCAACGTCTAAACTTCCCTGACTAGTCTCACCCATCAGAAATTGATCTTGGTCCTTTACCAATTGTCGTTTGAGTTCAACATTAGAAGTCATTCGTTCATTAATCGTTGCTAATATTTTCAAACGCCAAGCTTCTGACTGTTTTTGATATTCCTCTAAATCGAATTTTGATTCTAACGAAATTTGTTGAATCTTTTCTTTTAAAATCGTTTCGATTAACTCATTGTCAGTTGCAATTTGATTCTGATAATCGGCAAGATGTTGCAGAAATTGTTTATTTTCAGACTTTAGTTGTGGCACAACGTTGTGTCGCATCCGATTTCTTAGGTAATCATTTGTTTGATTAGTTTCATCTTCAAACCACTGAATATTGTTTCCCTGCGCTATTCTTTTTAAATCTGCTTTAGCATATTCAAGTAGTGGCCTGCCTAAAACTGTATCCGGAGTAAAATCTCTTTTAACTGCAATACCGGTTAATTCCGATAAACGACCGCCACGAACTAAACGCATCAAAAATGTTTCGGCCTGATCATCCGCATTATGGGCAGTAAACAGATAGCGTGCATGATACTTCTGAACTATTTCAGTAAAGAATTTATATCTAAATTGTCGGGCTGCATTTTCAACGCCATATTCAGGATGATTATCCATCGGCCATTTGATGGTTTCCATAATGACAGAATGTTGCCGACTCCATTGACGAAGATAGGCTTCCTCTTCTGTACTTTGTTCTCGCAACTGATGATTGATATGCGCCAAAATAATTTTGGGTCGCTGTGTTGTATCTAATGACACCAATGCCGTCACTAAAGTCATAGAATCCACACCACCAGAAACAGCTACAACAATTGTATCTTTGCTATTAAGTTGAAAGTCCTGATAAATTCCTAATCCTAATTGATTAATATTTTTCATTACTAATATCCTAAAGTTAAATAAAAAGAGCTATGACAAGTGTATGCTGCCACGCTCCTAAGTATTAGTTACTAAATTATTGATTAACTTCGACGACCGCCACGGCCCCCACGCTTACCTTCTGTGTTCTTTTTCAATGTTGATAAACGAGATTCACTATCTTTAAGGAATCCAGATAGCAATGAATCAAAGTCATTGCCTTCTTTTTGATCATTATTCCGACTAGGACGGTTGGAACTGTGGAAATTGTTACGTGGTCGATCATGTGAAGCAGGTTTGAAACTTGATTTTTGTTCGTGACCACTGTGTTGTCGACGTTCAGGTGTAGCAACTGGATGATCCTCAGCTTTACGAATTGAAAGAGCAATCTTACCATCATCTGCTACAGACAAAACTTTAACTTTGACTTCATCACCAATCGTTAATACATCATGAATATCTTTCACAAATCCATTTGAAACTTCACTAATATGTACCAAGCCTGATTTATGGTCACCCAAATCAACAAACGCTCCAAAATTAGTGATACCAGAAACCTTGCCAGCTACTTTGGTTCCAACTTCAATTGTCATGAATTAAAAAAATCCTCCTAAGAATAATAATGTTTCAATTATAGCATGTTCAAAAGTTGGTTATCAACGGATAATATGGGCTTTTCGAGAAATAAAAAGCTGGGAAAGAATATCTTTCCCAGCCATAGATTAATGTCTAATTTAATTGTTAAATTCTGTTCGATCAGAAGGTAAGTTGTAAACCGTCTCACCATTTCGTGAGTATAAATACTTGGAACGGACTAGCTTCTGCAAGTACTCTGTGTTGTTCATCTGTTTAACCCGATTTTTTAAATCAGAGTTACTTTCTTTAACGTCTTTTAGTTTAGAGTTAGTTGTAGCTATTTGTTGATTAACGTTACTCAACGTTACTTTAGCATGAACAATCTGAAATCCGAAGATTCCAACAAAAAATAAAAAAACACCCATAATAAAATAAAAGCGATGTTTACGGGCCCGAATGTAAGGATTAGTCGCGCCGGTAACACTTTTACTACCATGTGTGCTTCTAGTATTTTTAATCGTATTTTCTGTGTTACTAGCCATGACCATTCCTCCTTACTAATTTCCATTTTAGTATACCAACGGAATGGCGTGCTGTCTATCGAATTTTGATTAAATTTTATTCATTTTTGAAATCGCGTTCATACTTTTCCTCAATGATCGAATACATCAATTCTGCATCGTCACGTTTGGTAGTATCCATTAAGCGTTCGACTCTCACAATCAGAGTTTTATTACCAAATTTAATTTCAATTTTGTCATTCACCCTGACATCCGTTGAAGACTTAGCAACGCGGTCATTAATTAGAATACGTCCCTGGTCAGCAACTTCTTTTGCTAATGCGCGACGTTTGATAATACGTGATACTTTTAAAAATTTATCTAGTCTCATTTTTTCATCTCCTGAATCTTCTTTAAAATTCTCTTACCATATGGTACCAATAGCCATTCTCGAATAGTAAATAATTTACCAAAGATGGCATAAACAACAAAAACAGCGGCGCCGATAATAGCTCCAACTAACGCAGTTAATCCTGCATTAGCTCGTGAAGCATTTCCCAGAACCTGGGCAACACCATAAACCACTCCAGCCATGATTACATTTCCTAAAACTAACTTAGTTAAAAACTGGTGGTTGAATAAAGCATCGAAACGTAACCGTTCGGGCATCGCTTGCATCATAACTAACCAAATAATTAAGAGACTTAGTACTGTCACAATACTTGCACCGTTAATACCCCAGTGTCGAACAGCCACTCCATTAAAGATTAATTTGAAGACCATCCCCGCACTCAAAGCCCAGAAAGTCATCGTAATTGAACCACTACTTTGCAAAATACTGTTGTTAACAAAAATCAAAGCAGCAAAGATGATGCACAGATTATAAAGCATCAATGCGCTTGTACCTTCAACACTTCCGAATAACAGCAAATTAATTTGTGGCATTAATACAATCATTCCGATGCTGGCCGTCATTGAAACAGCCAAACTCACACGAATTAACGAACTAGCAGTGCGATAGAACATCCGAGAGTCGCGTGCTCGAATTGATTCAGTTAAAGATGGTAACATCGTCGTTGCAAATGATGTTGCAATAACTAATCCCACCTGAACCAGCGGTTGGGCACGATCATAAACCCCTTTAATGGATTTAGCAGCTTCATCAGGAATTCCACTTAATACTAAGTTGTTCTTGATTGTAAATGAATCCACCAACTGCAACAAAATTAACATTGCTGCAAATAAACAAATCAATCCACCTTCAGTTAGAAAACGACGACTTAAATGTTTAAATTGTTCCCATGAAAAAGACAGCTTAACCGTCCGCATTAATTTCACAGCAAATTGGACAAAGAATGCCATCGCAGCCACGGCCGCAAAATCAGCACTAGCCATAGCCCATTTACCCATTCGGTAAACGTTCCAATGGTGTTTAGCTGCTATATATGCCACAGCAATAATTACTAACACTCGGACTAGTTGCTCAACTACTTGTGATGTAGCAGTCGGACCCATTTTATAAATTCCTTGGTAGTAACCACGACCGGTTGCAATAATCGGCATGAATAAAAACATAAACGAAACAACTTTAATAATTGGTGCTAACCCTGGATCACCCATTCCCGTTGCTAAGAACGGAGCCGTCAAAAACGTGATTACAAATAAAATCACTGAGAAAACAGCAAGCACAATCATCGACTGATATGCTAGTTGCTTCTGTCGCACATCATCTTGTGCTTCCGCAATCAACTTGGAAATGAACACTGGAAATCCACTCAAAGCAAACGTCATCCCAATACCATAGATCGGATAAATCTGCTGATAGACGTAGAAACCAGTATTTCCAACTAAATTTTGGAGCGGAATTCGATAAACTGCACTCAAAATCTTAGCAATCACCGAAGCCAGCGATAATACCAAAGCGCCCTGTATTAAGTTTTTACCATGTCTTTTTTGCAAAACTAATTCTCCACTAGTTCTTTATTTAAAGCCTTTATAAAATCAATCAACTGACCAAACCACGTGGCCTGTTGCATCTTAGGTTGAATTACTAACTTAACATGCATTTTACCGTTATTTTCAGCAATTGTCGCCCTGAGCTTCGTTACAGACAAAGCTTCAAAAATACCTTCACCCGAAATATCAGTTGATGCTTTCGGTGATAACATGATAAAGATTAAATCATCTTTTCGTTCAATCTTCTCAATTAATGCTCGGTCAGCCTCTAATTTCAGCTTAGCAACTTGCACCAAGTTGGCAACTTCCAGTGGATATTCGCCAAAACGATCGATTAGATCATCCTGAACCTCCATCAATTGATCATTATTTTCAACTTGGCGAATCCGTTTATAGAATTCAATTTTTTGTTGTTGATCATTAACGTATTGATCTGGAATAAATGCTTCAATCCCCAGTTCAATTTCAGCATCTGACTTAGGACGAACCTTCTTACCCCGCTTTTTGCTAACAGCGTCAGATAGCATTTGAGTATACATATCATAACCAACTGAGTCGATAAATCCATGTTGTTGTTTACCTAATAAGTTACCGGCTCCACGAATTGACAAATCTCGCATCGCAATTTTAAAACCTGAACCTAACTCAGTAAAGTCTTTGATAGCTTCTAATCGCTTCTCACCGACTTCAGTTAAAACCTTGTTCTTTTGGTACGTGAAATATGCATAAGCAACCCGTGAACTTCGTCCAATCCGGCCACGAATTTGATACAACTGTGATAATCCCATATGATCAGCATTTTCCACAAACAACGTATTAACGTTTGGAATATCAATCCCCGTTTCAATAATCGTAGTTGTCACCAAGACATCGTATTGACCTTCAATAAATTCAACCAGAACATCTTCTAATTGCTTTTCGGTCATTTGTCCATGAATATATCCAACTGTGGCTTCCGGAACTAACGCTTCAACTTCAGAAACAACTCGTTCGATATCATCGACACGATTGTGTAGATAGAACACCTGTCCGCCACGACGCATTTCGCGTTGAATACCATCCCGTAACGAACCCACATTTTCTTCCATAACATAGGTCTGAATTGGATAACGATTAGTTGGCGGTGTTTCAATTACGGACAAATCTCGAACGCCCATCATCGACATATTTAGCGTTCGAGGAATTGGAGTTGCAGTTAGAGTCAAAACATCTACCTGTGATCGTAATTCTTTAATTCGTTCCTTATGCTTAACGCCAAATCGTTGTTCTTCATCAATAACCAGGAGTCCTAAATCTTTGAAGTCCACATCTTTAGAAAGTAAACGGTGTGTTCCCACAACCACGTCCACACTTCCAGCTTTCATCCCAGCAACCGTATCTTTAATCTGCTTACTAGTTTGAAAACGTGATAACATACCAATTTCAATTGGATATCCTTCAAACCGATCATGCATCGTATCAAAATGCTGCTGAGCTAAGATTGTGGTTGGTACTAAAATAGCAACTTGCTTTCCTGCTTCAACCGCTTTAAAAGCGGCTCGTAATGCTACCTCAGTTTTACCATAACCAACATCCCCAACTAACAAACGATCCATTGGTCGTGGTCGTTCCATATCACGCTTAATTTCTTCAATTGAGCGTAACTGATCAGGTGTTTCAGAATAAGCAAAGCCATTTTCAAATTGACGTTGGTAATCATCATCTGGTGGAAAGGCAAAACCTTTTTCTGATTCACGTTTGGCGTACAACTGCACTAAATCATCAGCAATATCTTCAATTTTTGAAGCAACTTTACGCTTAGTCTTCGCCCAGTCACTACCACCTAATTTATTTAAAGTTGGACGTTTGCCTTCTGCAGCAACATATTTCTGAACTAAATTAAGCTGCGTTACTGGAATAAAGAGTTGTCCGGTACCTTTATACTGAATCGTAATGTAATCTTGATGAACTCCATCAACCTCCATCGTCGTCATTCCGGTAAACTTACCAATTCCATGATTGACATGCACAACATAATCGCCAGGCTTCAGCTCGGTATAACTCTTGAGCCGTTCAGCATTTTCAATTGTTTGGCGTCGCGGTTTACGCCGTTTAACCTTCGCAAATAACTCACGCTCTGTTAGTACTACTAATTTGGCAACTGGGAATTCAAATCCATTTTCTAGCGAGCCTTGAATTAAGCTTACACTGCCACTTTTTATATCATTGGGTTCTGCAATGGTCGAAAAGATTTCAAAATCATTCAGTGTTTCGCTAATCTTTTCTTGGCGCTTCGAAGAATTAGTCAAGATAACAACGGTATGGCCTTGCTTATGCCATCGGTCGATTTCACCTTTCAAGGCTGGCATTTGCCCAAAGAATTCTTGGACTGCCCGGGTTGTTACTTCCGTAATTTGATCAAAGCGTAATCGACCCATACCCTTTTGAAACATTGATAAAAACAGTTGTGTTTGTCTTTTATCCTTAAATAACTCACGTAGTTCAAAACCAAATCCTTCATTATCTAGTAGCTGACCTTTTTCTAATTGATCCGTAATCCATGACATTTCATTTGTACTGATGTCCCGTTCAGCATCAATCAAACGCGTATAATCATCAGCCATCAAAATGCTGTCATCACCGGCATAATCCAAAATTGAACTAGGTTCATTGAACAACTGCTTTTCAAACATAATATCTTCTGGCACTAAATCGTGATGTTTCCAACGTTCAATAACTGGTGCAATATTATTACTTAATTGATCTTGATCTGCTTGTCCCAGTTTCTTGCTACGAGTCGTCAACATGGCGCTCATTTTATTCATAGCTTCTGTTAAACCGTCATCATCGATCACTAAGTCCGTTGCTGGTAAAATGGTGACTTCATCAATATTTTCAATACTACGTTGATTGTCCGAATCAAAAGTCCGAATCGAATCGATTTCTGTATCAAAAAAATCCAAACGAACTGGGTTTTCCTGATTTAGCGGATAAATATCAATGATAGAACCACGTACTGCAAACTCACCAGGTTTTTCAACCATTTCAGCGTGTTCGTAACCCATGACAAATAATTTGTGCTGTAATTCAGTAAAATCATAGTCATTACCCATGCTGATACTAAACGTAGCCATGCCAAAAACATCAGGTTGTGGTAAATGGCGGCGAACACCTGAAACAGAAGTTACATAAACTCCCGCTTGATGCTGCAACAAACCATTTAGCGCAGTAACCCGATTTCCCCGATAGGTTGGAGAACTTGTCGCAACTTCAGCAGCAATAATTTCTTCGACTGGAAAAAGAAATAACTGTTCTTCAGGCAAAACCGCATGTAAATCATCGTACATTTTTTCTGCTTTAGCTAGATTATCAACAACAACTACAACTGGTTCTTGCTTGCTTTGAACTAACGTCTGTAATAGCAGTAATTTGGCAGAATCTAATAATCCTGTTACTAACTGTCGTTTTCCCTTATTCGCATCACTTAAAACATTTTGAACAGCCTCTGTGTTTTCAAAATAGTTTTGAATATTCATTAAATACTTTTCTCCATATGAAATGAAACTAGTTATGTTCACTCATTAATTTATTGAAATCAACGTCGTCAATCCACTCATCTAAAATCTGAACAGCTTGATCAAGTCCTTGGTCAAATTCAATTCTTTGCTCTTTACTAAACCGACTAAGAACATGATCAACAACCGTCTTACGATCTGGATGGTCGATTCCAAGGCGTAACCGATTAAAAGCTTGGGTACCCAAATGAGCAATCAAACTTTTAATTCCGTTATGCCCACCAGCAGAACCCTTTTGACGCAATCTAATTTTTCCTACCGGCATATCCATATCATCGTAGGCTACAATCAAATCTTCCATGTCAATATCGTAATAATCCATCAAAGGACGAACTGCTCGTCCAGAATCGTTCATATAAGTAGAAGGTTTAACCAATAGTATTTTTTCACCATTGTGTCTAAAGTCTCCAACCATGGCTTCACTTTGATTCTTAAAGTTTGATACATCGTGTTCTTTGGCAAATTGATCAATCACCATAAATCCCGTATTATGTCGTGTTTGATCATATTCTTTACCAATATTTCCTAATCCAACAATCATTTTCATAATTAGTAATGCTCCATTTCCATGCAAAAACGGCCGAACAGTTTAAAATACCCGTCCAGCGTCCTCAATTAATTGTTTAATATTACCATATTGAACCGGGTAGATACGAATATAAGTTCTCAATTCGGACAAAAAAAGACATTTATTCAGAATCTAATTACTTAAATTTAACGAGAGCTCTTCAAATTTACACGATTAAAATGTTATACTATTAGCGTTATAAAAATTTTAACTACGAAGGGAATGGATATTTTGTCTAATATTCAAAATCATCAAAAAGTTGTTTTAGTAGGTGACGGTGCCGTAGGTTCAAGTTTTGCTTTTGCTATGGCTCAACAAGGAATCGCCGAAGAATTTGTTATCGTTGATGTTGTTAAGGAACGTACTGAAGGAGACGCATTAGATCTTGAAGATGCAACTCCATTCACTGCTCCAAAGAACATTTACTCAGGTGACTACTCAGACTGTAAAGACGCTGATTTAGTTGTTATTACAGCTGGTGCACCTCAAAAACCAGGTGAAACACGCCTTGACCTTGTAAACAAGAACTTAGGTATCTTGTCAACAATCGTTAAGCCAGTTGTTGACTCAGGTTTCGACGGTATCTTCTTAGTTGCTGCTAACCCTGTTGACATCCTTACTTACGCTACATGGAAATTCTCAGGATTCCCTAAGGAAAAAGTTATCGGTTCAGGTATCTCACTTGACTCAGCTCGTTTACGTGTTGCTCTTGGTAAGAAGTTCAACGTTAGCCCTGACTCAGTTGATGCTTACATCTTGGGTGAACATGGTGATAGCGAATTCGCTGCTTACTCAACTGCTTCAATCGGTACAAAACCACTTCTTGAAATCGCTAAAGAAGAAGGCGTTTCAGAAGACGAATTAGCACAAATCGAAGACAGTGTTCGTAACAAAGCTTACGAAATCATCAACAAGAAGGGTGCTACATTCTACGGTGTTGGTACTGCCTTGATGCGTATTTCTAAAGCTATCTTACGTGACGAAAACGCTGTTCTACCTGTTGGTGCTTACATGGAAGGCCAATACGGCTTGAACGATATTTATATCGGTACACCAGCTGTTATTAACGGCCAAGGTTTAGCACGTGTCATCGAATCACCATTGAGTGACTCAGAAATGAAGAAGATGACTGACTCAGCTACAACTCTTAAAAAAGTTCTTAACGACGGTTTAGACAACCTTGCTAAGAAAAACAAATAATTAATATTATTTGAATAAAACCAATCACTTTTTATGAAGTGGTTGGTTTTTTTGTGGCCTTTTTAGGGGTTAAGGTTATAGAGGCATCCTACCATCCAAAACGTGCTCCTCAAACCTGTTCTCTGCGCTTACTACGCAAAGTAATCATTACCTAACCCGTAATAATCACTTTCCTATGTAATGCTCAAGAGCAACCCGGTTTGCTCACACTCTATTCCGAAACGTGCTCCTCAAACCAGTCTTCTCCGTTTAGCTACGGACTAGAAACATTCCCCAACCCGGAATATTCCCAGCCCTATGCTATACTCGAAGACTAATCGGGTTTGCTCACACTCTATTCCGAAACGTGCTCCTCAAACCAGTCTTCTCCGTTTAGCTACGGACTAGAAACATTCCCCAACCCGGAATATTCCCAGCCCTATGCTATACTCGAAGACTAATCGGGTTTGCTCACACTCTATTCCGAAACGTGCTCCTCAAACCAGTCTTCTCCGTTTAGCTACGGACTAGAAACATTCCCCAACCCGGAATATTCCCAGCCCTATGCTATACTCGAAGACTAATCGNTCCGTTTAGCTACGGACTAGAAACATTCCCCAACCCGGAATATTCCCAGCCCTATGCTATACTCGAAGACTAACCGGTTTGACTCACACTCTTATTTTTGAGTAAATTAGCTTGATTATTTAGCGCTAACAAAGTATCCTAACTAAGGTATGAACTAAATTAAGGAGGGCTATTATGCGACGCGCACGAGCTCATAAAAGTCATAAAGTATTATGGAGTACCTTAGGTGCTACAGCAGTTATTGTTGGTGGCTTTGGAATCGGCACATATCACTATGCGACCGCTGATAAATTTTTACCCAACACCTCTATTTCAGGCGTAAATGTTGGCAATCTTTCAGCCAAACAAGCTGGGGATGCAATCACTAAAGAACTTTCAAATCGAAAAATCAAACTAACTGATGGTAATAACGATGTTAAGAATATTGATATATCTGATACCGGTATTACTGTAAAAAGTCCGGATTCATTAGAATCATCAATCAAGTCTCAAAAAAGTTGGTCTTGGCCACTCAAATTAACTAAGGTAGTTCAAGCAAAGGACTCAGTTAAACTTGGAACTGCAAAAGTTGATGCAGCTAAACTTGATAAGTTTGTTGATCAACAAACAAAAGAATTAAATAAAAACCGTAAGCCTTCTACTCTTTCAAAAATTGAAGTTGCTCCAGACGGATCAGCTAAGTTAATTCGAGGAAAACAAGGTAATGCGATTGGCAAAGCAGAATTTAAAGCAAACGTTAAAAAAGCTGTTACTGCAGGTAGCCAGTCTATTGATTTAAAACAGTCTTACGAAAAATCAACTGCTAAAAAGAGTGATCAATTGGCTAACCAAGTTGAAAAAATCGACAAGATTAAAGCTAACTATGACATTAATGGTAAACAAGTTACTATTTCAAACAAATTAATTAACTCTTGGCTAAAAGTTGAACCAGATGCAATGGGAGCTCAAAACTTATCACTTAACGAAACAGCTATTAAACAATACTTAGATAAACTAAGTGATAAATACGGTACCTATAAGGAAGATATTACCTTTAAGAGTACCAAACAAGGTACACAAACAGTTAAGGGTGGTAACTACGGTTGGTTAATCGATAGTGAAACTGATGCTCATGCATTAGCTCAAAAATTATTAGCTGGTCAAGACTTCACACAAAAAGCTACTATTACTGGTTCTGGTCAAAATGAGAAACGTGGTCAACTTGGAAATACTTACGTTGAAGTTGATAAGAAGAATCAACACATGTGGTTCTACAAGAATGGTAAGTTAGTTATCTCAACACGTGTCGTTACGGGTAATCCACCTAAGCAAGTAACTCCAAGTGGTGTTTGGTTCATTTGGAAGAAAGAGCAAAATGCTACTCTTAAGGGTAAAAATGACGATGGTTCTAACTATGCATCACCTGTTAAGTACTGGATGCCAATTGATTATACTGGCGTCGGTTTACATGATGCTCCTTGGCAACCTACTTTCGGTGGCGACTGGTACAAGACTCATGGTTCACATGGATGTGTTAACACTCCACCAGATGTAATGCCAAAACTGTACGCTGCTGTTCCTCTTGGCACACCAGTTGTCGTAATTTCGTAATCGTGTTTTAAATGTAAAAATGGTATCATTAAAAAGTACTTAAAAAAGGGAGGATATTTCTAATGTTATTAAAATCAATGGTTAAACCAAAGGAACGCCTTACTACTGTTCGTGAAGACGCTACTCTAGAAGAAGCTCTAACAATTCTTGAAGATTCAGGTTTCCGTTGTGTGCCGGTTCTTGATGAAACTGGTACATTATTTCGAGGAAATATTTACAAGATGCACATCTATCGTCACAAATCACGTGGCGGTGAGATGTCAGATCCTGTAACCTCTCTTTTAAAGAACTCAACTAAATACATTAATGTTAATGCAGCATTCTTTAACGTTTTCTTCTCTATTAAAGATTTGCCTTACATCACTGTTTTAGATGACAACAATCATTTTTACGGTATTTTAACTCATGCTCGTTTGTTAGATGTTCTTTCTCAATCATGGAACGTCAATGTTGGTAGTTACGTCTTAACAGTCGTTTCTAGTGGCGAACGCGGTGATCTTGCTTCAATGGCTAAGATTATTACTAAGTACACTTCAATCGCCAGTGTGATTACCTTAGACGCCCAGGAAGGTGAATTAGTTCACCGAACAATGTTTACTCTCCCTTCTGATGTTGGTCAAAAGAAACTAGAACGAATCATTGATAATTTGGAACGTAAAGAATTCCGTGTTCCAGAAGTTGAAGACTTACAAGCTTTCAACCGTTAATCGAAACCATAATAAAAAGGATTTGAGCTTTTGCTCAGATCCTTTTTTTGAAATCTAAAATATTATTTAGTAAGTACATGATTGGTGCCATAATTGCCATAATCACTAATTCAGATAAAGCAGTTGTTGCATATGTTGGCCAAAATGGTAAGTTTAGCGTCCAATGTAGTTCTAAAGCAATTAAGAACATTGAAACTGTAAACAATAAGGTATTAATAGCCATCTTAACCCAAGTATTGGAGACTCTTGGCAAGACATAGATTGCAATTAGTAACGCAATGGCCGTCTGACCAGTTCCAAATACAACATCCAGCAAATGATTGAGTGAAGTTGGTCCAAATAAATTAAATAAGAACACTCCCCCAACTACTCCCCAGAAGTATTTTCGATTGAAGACAATCAAATGATTTAGTCCTTCTGAAAGTCTAAATTGAATTGTTCCGGAAGCCAATCCAAACATGTTTACCAATAATGATAAAACAATATAAACTGCGGCGACCATGGCATTAACAATCCATGAGCGCGTATTTTCATTTCCCATAACCTATACTCCTTAGTTTTTTTACGTGGGATAATTGCGAACCACGGTTTTTAATGATAGCATACGATTTAAACACGTGCAAAGGAGCGTTAATCCATATGATAACAGTTGAACCATTCCAAAAAGAAAACTTACAACAAATAATCGAAATTGATAAGCAAATCTGGAATCCTACCAATACACCTGTAGCTAATAGTGAAAAACTAGGCACACCTGAAGAACACTACTATAATACAAACGTACTGGTAGCTAAAAATGATGATAATAAAGTTGTCGGATACATTGAATACAACTCGCCCTCAAAATTAAAAGCAGCTCGTTACACATGGGAATTTGGTATTGGTGTTGATCCCAATTTTCAACACCAGCATATTGGAACTAATTTGATTGAGGGTTTGAAAGACGAAGCTATCAAACAAAACATTCACAAAATTGCATTGCGTGTCTTTTCAACTAACCCAAACGCCATTGCCTTTTACAAAAAGAACGGCTTCACGATTGAAGGCACGTTAAAGGATGAATTCTTTGTGGATAATCACTTTGTTGACGATATTCGCATGTCTTATTTTATATAACTAAACAAAAGCAGAACCTTGCGCTCGGCCCTGTCAAGTTGACAT
>NZ_JQCQ01000003.1 GCF_001437605.1 Pediococcus argentinicus | reverse complement strand
TGTACATAGTAAAAGAGACATTTTAGGGATTTTTGAAATTCCTTAAAATGTCTCTTTTTGTTTTCTTTTGGGCTAGTTATTTCCCAGCTTCTTTTGTATTGGTTTTTATTTTTAAAGAAGCACCTGTTCAAGTCCATATCGAAACGTTAAAATAAATTAATTGAGGTGATAATTATGAAAAGAATTGCGGTATATTGCGGCGCTTCAGATGGTATCAATCCCATCTATGTCGAAGCAGCCAAACATCTTGGTCGTTGGTTAGTTAAAAATGACTGCGACCTTGTCTATGGTGGTGGCCAATTTGGTTTAATGGGTACAATTGCTCGTGAAGTTCTGAAAAATGGTGGTAAGGTATATGGTATTTTGCCCAAGGAATTAGCAAGTCGTGGTGCTGCATTAGACACTATCACCGATTTGAAAATTGTTGATAACATGTCGATTAGAAAACGAATGATGTTTGATATGTCAGATGCATTTATTGCATTGCCCGGTGGTCCCGGAACTTTAGAAGAAATCTCTGAAGTATATTCATGGTCTATCATTGGTGATAACGATCGTCCTTGTGTGCTCTACAACGTTAATCACTACTATGATCCATTGAAAGCCATGTACGATCAGATGAGCCAGCAATCATTTTTAACTAATCAAGCTCGTCAAAAATTACTATTTTCTAGTTCTTTAACTGAAATTGGTGATTTCATGCAAAATTATGTTCCACCTAAGGTTAGAACTTATCCTCAACCTGAACCTAAAAATGACGCTATGTAAAAAACCGCAATCTTGAATCTGACTTTCAAAAAGTCTTTCAAGATTACGGTTTTTTATTTTCGCTTATTAAATTTGGTAACTAATGACTACTTTAACATTTCTTCAGCAGTCTTCTTCAATTGGTCATCACTCATTGATTCCCAGTCTTTAGCTGCTTTAATAGTCTTCATTGTATCGTGACCATTGTCATCCATGACATGATCCCACATTGCATCACGCAATGGAGTCTCACTATCACTCCAATCAAATACCTCTTGCATTTGTTTGTCCAACATAGCCGTCTTAATTGCTTCAGCCATCATATTACCTCCCAAAATTTGTGGGTGGCGTACGATATTAGTCGCACTCGTTCGGTTCAAATTGCTCCCCGCATATTGATTACATGTTTGTTATAACACTAAATTCTATTTTTGTTAAAGATAAACAAAAAGAATCTGGAAAAATGAAATCCCCAGATTCTTTAATTCATTAACTTTAATATCCTAAATCGGAAAAACAAGACTGATTCCTGCGCCTAGCTACGAAAACCAAACGATTCCAAGTGCGAATCATTCGATTTCCTATGCTATGCTCAGAATCAACCCGTCTTATTTTTCACTCTCTTTTATGCTTTTGCCTGACCTGGTTTCAAAGGTTTCTCAACTTCTCCACCCTTCTTCATTTCGTCGTTGTAGCCCCAGAAGTATGCGACTGCGAAACCGATTACTGTTGAAGCGATTGATGAAGCTAAGAAGATCCAGAAGTTACTCAAGTCTGAAGGGTTCTTTGGATTGAAGAATGATGCAAATCCAATCCATGAACCAGCAAATCCGAACATATTACCATGGAATAATCCAGTAATGAAACCACCGACAGCAGAACCGATCAAACCAGAAATAAACACTTTTCTGAAACGAAGGTTAATACCATAGATAGCGGGTTCTGTAACACCACAGAATGCTGAAATTGCTGCGGCGAATGATAAACTCTTAAGATTCTCTTTACGACTCTTGATTGCAACTGCTAATACGGCTGCACCTTGAGAAATCATTGTTTGACATAAGATGGCGTTAAGGTAACTGTGTCCAGTAGTTGCGATATCGTTGGCAACAAGAGGAACAACACCCCAATGTAAACCAAAGATAACCAAGATCTGGTAGAAACCACCAAGAAGTAATCCTGAAACCCAGCCACTCTTGACCAAGATCCATGCGATACCCATAGCAAGCCATTTAGAAATACTAATAATAACAGGACCTGTAACATATAGAGTAATTGCACTAACTACTAAAACGGTAAAGAATGGAACAAAGATCATTGTTAAGTAACTTGGTAAGTGTTTCTTCAACCAGTTTTCACACTTGAAGGCCATCCAAGCAGCTAAGATCATTGGGAAAATTGAATATGAATATTGAACCATTTGGAAATTAAATCCGCCCAATGCTCCAAGTGATTTACCAACTAATGGTGTCAATGTTGGGTGAACCAACACACCACCTATTACAGCAGCGATAATTGGATCTCCACCAATTCGTTTAGCTGCAGAGTAACCAACCATGATAGGTAGGAAGAAGAATACTGAATCGCCCATCGCATTTAAAATGATGAACAATGTACTCTTAGGACTGATTAACTCACCTAACGCAGGCATTGTTAAGATTGATAGCAATCCCTTTAAGATACCTGCAGCAGCCAATGCTCCAATAACTGGACTCATTGAACCGGTAATAACACCGATAAAGTTGTTAAAGCCATCTTGAGTCTTTTGCCATGCAGTACGATTGTCTGGACCAGCAGCTGCTTTTGTTTCAGCAACGGCACGAGCAGTAGCATCGTCATCTGCAAAATCAGGACCTAATTGTTTGATAGCTGCGTCGTAAACATCTCCAACTTCAGTACCAATAACAACTTGATATTGACCTTGAGCATGCATAACGTCGATAACGCCATCAAGATTCTTAATCTTTTCGTCATCTGCTTTACTTTATCTTTCAAGTAGAAGCGAAGACGCGTGATACAGTGAATCAAACTATTTGTATTATCTGCTCCACCAACATCCTGAACGATTTGGCGAGCTAATTTATCATATTTACCTTCATTTGGATCATCAGCTTCAACTGGTTCTTTAACTTTTTTAAGAGTAACAACTGCAGCTTCTTCACCAGCTGCATGTTCGCCAGCTTTAACTTCGATAGAATCAAGTACGTCAGCAGTATTTGTAACTGCCACCATAACTGTTACACCCTTGCCAGCTTTCTTGATTGCATCTAAATCCATTGTTCCAATTGAATCTCCCGCTTGAACCTCAATATCAGGTTTAGCATCAATTTCAAATGGAGCGCCGTTTAATTCGACCGTATCAATACCTAAATGCATCAATACTTCCGCACCATCGGCAGTTTTAAAACCAATAGCATGTTTAGTTTCAGCTACTAGAGTTACTTTACCAGTAACAGGAGCAACGATCTTCCCATCAGTTGGCTCAATTCCAATTCCTTCACCCATTAGCTTTTGTGAAAAGACAGAATCGCTAACTTGATCAATATTCATTACTGTCCCAGACACGGGAGCAACGATTGATAGTTGTTTTGCCATAAGAATTCCCTCCTCGATCATTACTTTTGAAAGTTAAGTAATGATAACGCTTTCATATTTAACAAATAAATAATACATCTTGTATAGACAAGTTGTCAACTACTCTTTTTAAACTTTTTTAGATTTTTCAAACAAGCAGGGTCTACAAGAAATAGGTAAATCCTTTTAATAAAACTTGTATTTCAACTTGTATATACTAGTTTGAATATGATAAAATGAAAGCGTTTTATAGAAAGGATGTGAAATCAGCTTTGAAAAGTAAGTATGACGTGATTCAGCTTGATATAGCTAATAAAATCATTCACGGTGTTTATCCAACTGGTACCTTTTTGCCCAGTGAAAACCAGCTGTGCGATTTGTACAACACTTCACGTGAAACCATTCGAAAAGCACTCTCTGCATTACTAGAGCAGGGATTCATCCAAAAGATCCAAGGAAAGGGTTCAATCGTCCTCGATTTGTCACGGTTCGTATTTCCAGTTTCAGGAATTACTTCCTTTAAGGAACTAAACCAGACCCAAAATATGCGAGCTGAAACTAGGGTTCTAAAACTCGAAGACAGCATTGTACCAACCCAGTTATTTAACTTTGAAAGTGCAACTGATATTCCAGCTACATTCATTGAACGACTTCGGGTTGTAAACGGTGAACCTGTCGTTATCGATCGTGATTACATCGTCAAAGATGTCATCGATGAAGTTCCTATGAATGTTGCTAGCGATTCACTCTACAGCTACTTCGAGGATACGTTAGGTTTAGAAATCAGTTACGCTACCAAAACGATTACTGTTGAATCTCCTAGCCATCAAGAACAACAACTGCTCGATTTACCATTTGATAAAGATGTCGTAGTTGTTCGCAGTGAAACGTATCTGGCAGACACCACCCTTTTCCAATTTACAGAGTCAATTCACCGTGCTGACAAATTCAGTTTTGCCGATTTTGCCCGCCGTAAAAAAATAAAAAAGGAGCATTAATTATGAGTTTTAAAGACAAAGTAATTTATCAAATTTATCCTAAATCATTTTATGACAGTAACAATGATGGAATCGGTGATTTACGAGGCATCATCGAAAAGATTCCTTACATTGCTTCATTGAACATTGATATGATCTGGTTTAACCCATTCTTCGTATCACCGCAATATGATAATGGTTATGATATCGCCGACTACTATAAGATTGATCCACGTTTTGGTACAATGGCTGACTTTGATGAGATGGTTGCTAAGTTAAAAGAACATCATATTGGTGTCATGCTGGATATGGTTTTAAACCATACTTCTACCGACCATGAATGGTTCCAAAAAGCTCTCGCAGGTGATAAACATTATCAAGATTACTACTATATTAGAGATCCTAAACCAGATGGAAGTTTACCAAATAACTGGGATTCAAAATTTGGTGGCAATGCTTGGGCTAAATTTGGCGACACTGGAAAGTACTATCTCCATCTATATGAACGACGCCAAGCTGATTTGAATTGGCACAACCCAGAAGTACGGCAAGAGTTGTATAAAGTAATTAATTTCTGGCGTGAAAAAGGAGTTCACGGATTCCGCTTCGATGTTATTAACGTCACTGGTAAAGATGAAGATCTTCAAAGCTCACCAGCCGGAACAGACCCAAAATACATGTACACTGACAAACCAATCGTTCAAAAATACTTACATGAAATGAATCAAGCTAGTTTCGGACAAGATGATGATTCCATTACCGTTGGTGAAATGTCATCCACAACAATTCCTAATAGTATCGAATACACCAAGCCCGGTAATGAAGAGCTATCAATGGTCTTCACTTTCCACCATTTGAAAGTTGATTATAAAGATGGTGAAAAATGGACTAAGTTCCCATTCGACTTCGCATTGCTTAAGAAAACTCTGAACGAGTGGCAAGTCGGTATGAGCGATGGTGGTGGTTGGAACGCCCTATTCTGGAATAACCACGATCAACCTCGTGCAATTAACCGTTTCGGCGATCCAGAACATTATCGTGCTCGTTCAGCTGAAATGTTGGCAACAACAATTCATTTGTTACGCGGAACGCCGTACATCTACCAAGGTGAAGAAATCGGAATGAGTGATCCTGATTACACTAATTTAGACCAATATGTCGATATTGAAACTACTAACGCATACAAGATTCTAGTAGAAAACGGAACTAGTCCAAAAGAAGCCTTTGAGATTATCAAGTCTAAATCACGTGATAATAGTCGAACGCCTATGCAATGGGACGACAGTGAATATGCTGGCTTCTCAAAAGTTAAGCCATGGTTAACTTCAACTAATCAAAAAGAAGTTAACGTTGCTGATTCGGCCGTCAGTCAAGAAATATTCGACTACTACCAAGAATTGATTAAGTTGCGCAAAGAATACTTGATCATTTCTGAAGGTGACTACAAACCATTCCAGTTAGACCATAAACAAGTCTTCGGATATCTACGTGAAAAAGACGGACAGAAGCTTCTTGTTTTAAATAATTTCTATGGCAAAGAAACATCAGTTGATATTCCTGCCGATCTATTAGGGAAAGATGCTGAAGTGTTAATTAATAACGACTCAGCTAACTTAATTGAACTTAATAATGAAGTTAAATTAAGTCCTTATCAGTCAATTGCCTTCTTAATTAAATAGCATTTAAAAATCACGGACTTAGATTCCGTGATTTTTTGTTTGTTTATTCTAATTTAGGTCTATAATTATCTATAAATATATTAAGTTAGAGAGCAAGTATAATGGACAAGTTAAAAGAACGTTTAGATATGTTCAGTGATGCCGTCATCGCGATTATTATCACGATTATGGTACTGGAGTTACCAATTCCAACTCATAATTCAATCGATGAATATTTACAATTTGGCAGAAGTATTGGAATATTTTTCATCAGTTTCCTCTTCGTAGCTAGTATGTGGTATCAGCATTCAGTTTTATTTAACGATGCTGATGAAATTGATGATCGAATTTTTATTTTTGAATTCATCTTTCTCGCATTCTTATCATTAACGCCCATCTTCACTAAGATGATAACTTTCGATACCAACCGCTGGACGGTCATGGCGTACGGTATTCTCAGTATGATTGTTAGTCTTCTTTTCGCCACCGTTAGCAATTTTGTGATTAAGAAAAAGTACACAGACCAAAAAGATATTAAGCGGATTATGCAAAAGGTATACGGTAATCATAATAATTTTTATGGCGGAATTAGCGTTGCCGTCATTATTCTGGCCTATTTCCAGCCAAACTGGGCTTTGATTTTTTATCTGGCAGTTCCAGTTCTAGCATTCTTTACAACCAGTTCAGATCATTCTGAAGTTGAGAACGTTACTGAAATGTCGTCTACTCAACAAAAAGACTACTTCAATCTATCTTCTTCCGAGTTACGGGATTTTCGTAAAAAGCAGAGTGAAATTCGTTCAGAATATTCTAAACAACGTAATAGTAATCCTGACTGGCGTGACGACATGCGCAAAGCCATTTCGGAACTACTTCGTGAGCAATTGGAGAAGAAAGGTGCAGATCCCGAAGTAGCCGGAAACGTGCAACGCTTTGCTGCTACTATCATGAATCGTTCGGGTTCACATAAAAATAACAAGCACAATCAACAACAGTACTTAAATCAACAGCAACGACGTGCAAGACAAGAACAACAACGTAAAAATAATAATAATCATGATGATTAAAAAAAGATGGAAAATAATTTTCCATCTTTTTCTTATTTCGCATAGTCCTGGATAATCTCATTAAGAACCTTAGCCGCTCCTGTTTGGACTGCATTATCATAATAAGATTCAAATCGAGGGTCACTTATATAAAGCTGGCCTAATCCACGATGTGCTTTAGCTGAATATTTAGGCCATGTTACTTTCAACCATTCTCGGTGAGTCTCAAAAATCTCCTGAGCTAAATCTGTGTCTTTTTGGCCGTTATTCATATACTCTTTCAGGTCTGCAAATAGCTTGGTTTCTAGATTCTGCATTTGCTTGAACTGTTCTTCAGATAAACCACTCCATTTTTGATTAGATGCTTGAACTACATCTTCACCATATTTTTCACGGATTTCTTGGCCATGATTTTTTTCATTTTCTGCTAATTGTTTTTGTTTAAAGCTTTCAAACTTTTCTTTATTCTCCATCACTGTTCCCTCCTCTTTTGCAGTAATTGTCTTATCAATTGTTTGAATTAATCGACGAAGTCTTTGCTCCTTTTCAACTAGTTGATTACGTTGTTGAGACAGAATTTCCATCTCATCCTGATATCCATCCATCAACAATTTAATTTGTTTTAGTGGTAAATCAAGTTCTCGATAAAATAAGATTAACTGCAACCTATCGATTTCTTTATCCGTATATTCTCGGTATCCCGCTTCAGATAAATCATTGGGTTTCAATAATCCAATTTCATCGTAATATCTTAGTGTCCGGATACTAACGCCGGATAAATCCGCTATTTGTTTAATTGAATACATATTATGACCTCCTTTCAATTTATTACTATAGAGGGTAACGTAACGTGAGAGTCAACACTATTATAAATAAAAAAACGCAAAGGAACAGAAATTAATCTGAACCTTTGAGTTCTCATATTGTTAGTGGCGTTTGATATAACGCTTATCTATTAACTTGAGTATTATCAATGCTATTGGAATTCCAAAAACGAAGGATATTACCATTGATATTATTTTTGACACTCCAAAATGAGTAGCAAAAGCAAAAATAAGATAACATGGTAAAAAATTTACTATATATCCAACAAAGAAACTATTCTTCGAGAACATATTAGTAACGAATTCCTTCATCTACGTCATCAATCGGCATAACGGTCATAGCATTGTTTGAGTAGATATTGATGTGATGAATATCGTGAGCCTTTAACATTTCCAAAGCTTCGTCGTAATGGCTATAAACGTTCTTAGCGTCGTGGGCATCTGATCCAATGGTGAATCGTTTACCACCAAGTTGTTTATAGATTTCAATCGCATAGTCATATAAACCAATATTGTGGTATTTATACATGCTCTTAGTATTTAATTCAAAAGCCATATCGTGGCGAATTGCAATTTTGAAAATGTTAGTTAACAGCACTCCAGCAGTTGTTTGGAACATGCCTGAGGTTAAATTAAGCTTACGAATTCCATAGTCAAAATGAGCTAAAATATCAGCATCATGGAAAGCATTGATACCTTTCCACATCATTTTGTAGTATTGAGTTGCAACGTCGATTGGATCCATATGACGAACCTTGTCATTCATAAAGTCCAAGTCACCATTTTGATGGAAGCTTAGAATTTTAACGTCAAACTCATGTTTAGCAAGATAGTCACGAATCTTATCTTCCTGTCCGGCTGAATAGCCAATTTCAACACCACGATAAATTCGTTTACCTGATTTTTCTTTTAATCGGTTAATCTCTTTTACGTATGCATCGTAATCTGGGACACTGTCCTGGTTCTTTTCTTCGGGATTGTTGAATTCCAGATGTTCAGTTGTAACCATGCGATTGCCAACTAAACTAAGATAGTTTTCCATCTTTTCTTTTGAGTCAAATGAGAAATTTGTATGCATATGTTGATCATAATATTCCATTATTGAATCATCCCTTCATGCCGCCTTTGATATGTTAATTTTATCACAATCTTGGGTGGCTCCGACCAATTACTATCGGATTATTTTTGATCCTCCTGTACTGCTCGATAAGTTGCTCCGATAATACCAGCATCGTTTCTTAATTGAGCAGCTTGAACTTCAGGGAACTTCAAATCGATCAAGTCATTATTGGCTTTTTTGAGTTCTTGAATCTTATTATTTAAGTCCTTCATAAATTGATCATTAGCTGAAATACCGCCACCAATTAGGATCTTTTCAGGATCAAGCCCAACAACTAAGTTAATAATTCCGCGAGATAAAGCTGTGTAGAAGAAATCTAAGCTTTCAAGGGCTAACTTATCACCATCAGCAGCTAAACTATAAACAACTTTAGCATCATCCAAAGCTTCACCGTCATGATGATCATTATAATAGCGTAGAAGTCCACCAACCGTTGCGGCGGTAAAACTCATTGAGTTGAACTCAAGTCCTTTACCTGGCAAATTGCGATCCACCACGGACATCATGCCAAACTCGCCAGCCATACCATGACCACCACGATAAATTTGGTCATTGATGATGATTCCACCACCAATTCCAGTTCCAACTACAATACATAGATAGTTGTGAAGTCCTTTAGCATTCCCTTTCCACTGTTCAGCAAACGCAGCCGCATTCGCGTCATTTTCAATCGTAGCCGTGATGCCAGTACGTTGTTCAATTTCTTTTTTTAAATTAATACCGTAGAAATCACGAATTGCACCACCAGTAGTCATGAAACCATCGTGTTGAACAATCCCTGGCGCACTGACACCAATTGCTTCAATTTTCTGTTCTTTTTTATAATTTTCAACAATTTCAGTAATGTTTCTAAGAATTTCAGATCCAGCAATATCTGTTTTAACAGAATCCTTTTCTAAAATTGTTCCATTTTCATCAACGAGACCATACTTTATACTAGTCCCACCAATATCTAATCCAATATAATATTTCATCCTGTTCACCTTATGTATCTAAAGCTGGAAACACCAGCCTTAATTTATTAAATCGGGAAAATAAAACTGATTCTTCCGCCTAGCTACGAAAACCTAACGATTCAAAGTACGAATCATTCCGTTTTCTATGCTATGCTCAGAATCACCCTTTTTATTTTCCACTCCTTTTACAATTCTTCACCATTCGTTTTAATTACATTCTGATACCAACCGAAGGAATCCTTCTTAGAACGTTTCAAAGTACCTCTACCCTCATCGTCTTTATCCACATAGATGAAGCCATAGCGTTTCGACATTTGACCAGTTCCAGCTGAAACTAAATCAATAAAGCCCCATGGTGTGTAACCCATTAAGTTCACACCATCCAAATCAACGGCTTTTTCCATTTCTGAAATATGAGCACGCATATAATCAACACGATATGGATCGTGAATACTGCCATCAGCTTCAACCTTATCAACCGCACCCAATCCATTTTCAACGATGAATAGTGGCAAATGATAGCGATCATTCAACCAGTTTAATGAGTAACGTAAACCAACTGGATCAATTGGCCAATCCCAGTCACTTTCCTTAACGTATGGATTCTTAGCAACAATCTTCTCTACACGAATATCGCCGTCAACGTCACCATCTTTGATATCAACTGTTTGTGAATTGTAGTAACTAAATCCAACGTAATCAACAGTTCCTTCTTTAAGGATCTGACGGTCTTCATCAGTAATATCTTCACGATAACCCTTGCGAGTAACGTATTTTTCAATATTTTCTGGATAAACACCATTGACGTGAACATCTGAGAACCAGTAGCGACGTTGCATCAAGCGTTCTGCCAACATGATGTTATCTGGAGCAGCATTCAATGGATAAATTGGCGTAAAGTTAATCATGCAACCAATATTGAAATCAGGATTAATTTCGTGACCAATCTTAACTGCTTTAGCACTGGCAACTAACTCATAATGAGCGGCCTGATACATAGCCTTTTCGCGATTCTCGCCACCCTTGAAAATCAACCCTGAGTTAGTAGCCATCAAAAAATCATTGTCAAAGAAGCTTTGGTTATTAATTTCGTTAAATGTCATCCAATACTTAACTTTGTTCTTATAACGTTTGAAACAAACTTCAGCAAACTTAACAAAGTAGTCGATTACTTTACGATCTGAAAATCCGTTATATTTCTTAACCAAGTTATATGGCATTTCAAAATGAGCCAACGTAATAACTGGTTCGATTCCATACTTCAAACATTCATCAAACAAGTCATCATAGAACTTCAATCCTGCTTCGTTTGGTTCATCTTCATCCCCATTTGGGAAAATTCGAGTCCAAGCAATTGATGTACGGAAACATTTCAAACCAAGATCAGCAAACAATTTTACATCGTCTTTATAATGATGATAGAAGTCGATTCCTTCATGATTAGGATAGTTCTTACCCGGAATAACTCCATCCGTAATTTCACGGGGAACACCATTAGCACCAGCCGTCATGATATCAGCGACACTGACACCTTTACCGCCTTCTTGTCAAGCTCCTTCAAGTTGATGAGCAGCGACTGCACCGCCCCATAAGAAATCTTTTGGTAATTTAGCCATGTTTCAATTCATCCTTTCAATATTTAGTCATTCTGATAAAAAAAGCCCATTCATCTTGATTTTCATCTTAATAAATAGACTTTTTAATTTTTTTAAATTAATTATTAAGCAGTAGCTTTTTCTTTTGTAGCAGCATCCTTAGCTTCTTCAGCATGATCTGCATTTCCAGCAGCTTGTTCTTGTGCGAATAAGATTTGATCTTGTTTGCGAGCGAAGAAGAAGTATACGAAGAATGACAATACTAACATGATTGCTTGCCATAGAGCGATCTTCCATCCACCGACGAAGAAACCAGAGATGATAGCTGGAGTTGTCCAAGGAACTTGAACACCAGTTAAGTATGGAAGAACACCTAATTTAATCAACCAGTATGTTGATCCCATTGATAGAAGTGGCATGATCATAAATGGAACAGCCAATAATGGGTTCAATACAACTGGAACACCGAATAATACAGGTTCGTTAATGTTGAAGACACCTGGTAAGAATGACAAACGACCAATACTCTTCATTTGTTCTGACTTAGCAAAGAATGCCATGAACACAACTAATCCAATTGTCATACCTGAACCAGTAACAGTACCAAATTGGTCAAGTAATGATTGTGTAAATACGTGAGCGCCATTTGCAGCTGTTAATCCAGCAACACCATGTGCTTTAACAATAGCAGCGTTTTGAAGGGCATTTGAACCTAAGATAGGTCCCATGATACCACCAACGATAACAGCACCGTGAACACCGAAGAACCAGAAGAATGGAACTAACAATGCGACGACGACAACACCACCAAATGAATCTGTAATACCTTGTAATGGAGTTTGGATAACTTTGTAAATCCATTCAACCATTGTTGAGTGAGTTGTAATATCAAAGAATGCATAAATTGCTAACCAACCAGCTGTAATAGCTGCGGCAGGTACTAAGGCTGTAAATGAACCAGCAACTGCAGGTGGAACTTGGTCAGGTAATTTAATAGTAATATTGTTCTTAACGAACCATGTGTAAACTAAACCAGTTAACATACCAATGATGATAGCAGCAATCATACCCTGGCCACCTAACCATGTACGATCAATGAAACCACCATTCAAAAGTACAGGAGCTTTAGCAGCTGAAATAACAGTCTTTGTTCCATCCATAACAGGTGTTGATGGACGCATAACAAGGAAGAAACTTACTAAACCAGTTAAACCAGCAGGTAATGGGTCGAATCCTTCATTCTTAACCCAACTATAAGCAATACCTATAACAGCGAATACTGACATAATAGCCATTGTTGCATTGAAAGCTTGTGTCCAGTATGGTGTTAATCCAACGCTCATCATCCAGTTAGACCATGCTGGCACTGGAAGAGCACTAAGAAGTAAGAACAACGAACCTACCATGGTAAATGGTAGTGAGAATAACATACCATCACGCATAGCCATGATAGCTTTCGTGTTAACAAACTTCATTACTGGAGGAAGCAATTTATTATTGATCCAATCATTCATGAAATTCACCTCAAATTAAATTTAAAAACAAAAGATAATAGCTAACAAAATAAAAAAAACAAATTCCCACTTTGGCCAAAAATGGTTTTGATTTCCTGAAACCGTTTTAGGAAATCGCTTACATTTATGATTATGCAACATGTTTCTAAATTTGTACAGACAAATCCAATAAAAAAAACATGTTCCAAAAATGGTTCAAACGCCATTTCTGCAACATGCTTCGGATTTGTACCCATAAATCGCGCAGTAATAAGCGCGCTTCTCAGGTATATATACCAGTTACTTTTTTATAAGTTTTGTAACGCTTTGTCGATTGGCATAGTTCCATTTACCACTGCAAAGCTCTTTTTAATTGTTTCAGGATTGTGAACTGCAGCTGCTAAAACGGCAGCAACATCAGTTCTAGTAATTGAGCCTTCGTCTGCTCCAGTTTGAATTCCGCCTTCAGGATCATCGTTTGTTAACAAGCCTGGTTTAACAATTGTGTAATCCAAATCAGTTTGGTTCATTAAGTAGTCATCAGCATAATGCTTGGCAACATAATATGGACGAATTGTATCTGACCACTTATTGCGTGTTTCAGCATTCATAGCACTGACAATGATGAATCGTTTAACATGGGCAATTCTTGCAGCATTCATTGCTTGAATTGCACCATCTAAATCAACCAACAATGTCATATCATATCCTGTTGAACCGCCTGATCCAGCTACAAAGATAATTGCATCAGAGCCATCAAACGCTGTCGCCATTTCTTCAGGTTGTGCAGTCAAATCCAAATGTGCTGTCATTGCGCCCTTTTCTGTAAACTCAGCTGCTTGGTCATCATTTCGAATTCCAGCAACTACTTCATCGCCTCGTGCTAATAATTGATCCACTAAAATGGAACCAATCTGTCCGTGTGCTCCAACAACAAAAACCTTCATTTTTAATTCCTGCCTTCCTAATAAAAAGAGGCCCACCTACTGGCGAGTCCCTTCTGTTTATATAAATTAATTAAGCAACACTCTGTACGAATTCTTCAACTTCTTTTGGTGTGTGACGTTCGCCACGACCAAAGCGAGCGATTTCTTCACCATCTTTAAAAGCGATGAAACTAGGAATCCCCATAATGCCAAATTCCTGCGCGACTTCTAAGTTAGCGTCACGATCAACTGTAATCCAGTCGAATTCATCATACTTTTCCATGATACCTGGCATTGCAGGTTTGATAAATGAGCAATCCGGGCACCAGCCGGCAGTAAAGAATAACATCTTATTACCAGATTTAATTGCATCGAATATTGCTTCGTTAGATAAACCTTCTTGTGGGCTCATACTCAAGATCTCCTTCATTTACAAACTAACTTACAAAATGTAAGTCGTATTGATAATAGATATTGTAACAGGTCAATTTTAAATATACAAGCAACTTATATTAACCAGCTTGTAATCCACCATTTCTAACAATAATTGGCTTGAAGCCATCCGAGTTATTTTTAGAAGTAATTAATTTAAAATCAGCCACCTGACGATTGTAGTTCCATAGAAAGTTGTTAATTTCTCGTGAAACAGTATCGTTTTGGTTCAAGCTACAATGATATCCATCGGGACCAGTAACCATAATTTCATGGTACTTATTCACAACACCATCTAGTAAGTAACCCACTGACCGAGCAGACTGAACTGATACATAAACATCATTGTTTAATGATCCTTCAACCTGTCCCACAACGTTCAACACATCAACTCCCTTGGGGAATCGATCACGCATCTTTAGTAACTTCTGAAAATGATGTGTTTTAATAGTAGGTTCCCAATCGCAATCAATGATTGATTTGATTGGTTTGCTGGACCAAAATCCGTGTAATCCATTAAACGGACCAGCAATTGTCACTAGTTTATTAAGCTTTGGTAGTTTAGTATCATCGCCGAACTTAATTCCTAAGTTAACTAAAACATTGCTGCCTAGTGAGTGACCAACTCCATTATAGTTATCAACGCCAAAACGTTCCTTAAGTTCAACTAATAAGTTTCGTACCCATCTAACCTGTCGGCGTTCTGGTGCTCTGTTATTTTCAAAAATGACCTGAACCATTGGATTATCAATTCGATCAGACCATTCACCTGTAAATTCAATCTGTCCATTACGTCGAATGTACGCGTTCAACACCTTTGTTGCCCATCCACTTTCTTCTGCAAATGAAAGCAAATGATCGGTAGAGTACGCATCCCCATTAAAACCATGAACAAAAACTGTTGCCGCATTCATGTTTAACACCCTTACTCTCTCAAATATTGGTTCTTATTTCAGCTTAAAAGCTGTTCCGTTCCCCTTAAATTAATAAACAAGTAGTATGTTTAAAATTTAAAACCATCTTAATAATGATACAACAAAAAAAGCCCCATTGCGATGGGGTTTTTCGATTATTTCGATATAATTTGAACGATTTTTTTAAAGGTATTGGAATTGCGAATTGTGACTCGGCTATAAAACTTAGATCCAACTAATTTAGACCATTTTGTACGGGAAAAAGTCTTGATATTAGCCGTCCAGAAAACTACTTGTCCATAAGAATCTACTTGCTCGTATTCTGGAATGTGCTGACCAATGTCTTCGATTACTTCGTCAACTGTTGTCGGCGGTAGAATAAAAATAGCATTATGCTTAACAGTTTTGTCGTCCGTCCCCCACCAATCAGGAATATGTTGACCCGTCTCTGAAATGTCTTCCGCTGAGAATACAGCAACTAACGCTTCAACTTTGAAGTCATTGACCAGAATATTCTGAATCTTAAGCGTTGCATCTTTTTCGTTGATTGCACTATCAAAAATGACATTTCCACTATTCAAGTACGTTACAACATTGTCGAATCCTGCTTCGGTCATCTTATCTTTAAGAGTTGCCATTTTAACCGGATTTTTGCCACCAACGTTGATCCCGCGTAATAAACACACTAATTTCATTTCATAGCTCCTAGTGAATCAGTAATGCCCAAATCAGGACCAGCGAAATCACTGTACGAATCGCAAAGTTGGGCCAATTAATATTTTGAAAGACTAGCTGACCATTAATTAACGCGACCGGCAAAACCAATACTAATGCTGCCACACCCAGCCAAATCTGAACAAATGATAGGATCATCATGGCTCCGACTGCAATGTTGATACCCAGAATCCATGGTTCAATTTGAACTTCCATTCTGCGAACACTGATAATCAAAAAGACCCCGTATAAGATCGTAACTAATAATCCAATTAAATGAATAATATGCACTGTAGTCAGCTCCATTTCGATATTTTAAGTTGCCATTATTTTACCTTTTAACCGGTTTAAAAGAAAGTTTAACTATAATTTTAGAAATAAACAATTGACTTTTTGTAGTCTAGTCTATATAGTTAATTACACAAGTAACTAAGTAGCTTACAAAGCAGAATCGAGGAATTTACTATGAGTGAACAACCAATTATCAGCGTCTCAGGGCTTCGCAAAACCTATGGGGGTAGGTCAGAAAAGCAATATGAGGCATTAAAAGGCATCGACTTTGACGTTCAACCAGGAGAATTTGTGGGAATTATGGGTGCTTCAGGTTCAGGTAAAACAACCCTGTTAAACATGTTAGCAACCCTTGATCAACCAACTAGTGGAACTGTTAAGATCAATGGCTCAGATGTAACTAAACTACACGGCAACAAAATTGCCGACTTTCGTGCTAACGAAATTGGATTTATTTTCCAAGATTTCAATCTTTTGGAAACACTGACAGCATTTGAAAATATTGCCCTGCCTTTATCATTACAAGGTGTTCGCAAGAACCAAATCAAGACAACTGTTTATCAAATCGCTGCTGTGCTTTCCATTTCAAATTTATTGGACAAATATCCAACCGAACTTTCCGGTGGTCAAAAGCAACGTGTCGCTGCAGCTCGCGGAATCGTTCATAACCCATCATTATTACTTGGTGACGAACCAACTGGGGCTTTGGATTCCAAGAGTGCGCGTGAACTTTTAGAATTATTGACGCAAATCAACCAAGAACGAGACATTTCAGTCTTACTCGTAACACATGATCCATTTTCAGCTAGTTTCTGTAACCGGATCTTATTCATCAAAGATGGTGTGATTGGTCAAGAAATCAAACGCAATGATCGTTCTCGAAACGAGTTTTACCAAGAAATTTTGGAACAACTCGGAACATTTGAACAGTAGGAGGTTATCGAATGTTATTAAGACTTGCAACCTCTAATATTAAAAATCGAATTCGCGATTATATTGTTCTTTTAACTGGTTTAGTGATGTCATCAGCAATTTTTTATATGTTTGCTAATTTAGCAACTAACCAGCAATTGATTAAATCTAACTTGAATTTTCAGTATGCCTCTCAGGTATTTATTTTTGGAACCATCCTACTGATGATTATCACTTTCGTATACGTAATGTACGCCAACACATTCTTGCTTAATATGCGTCAACACGACTACGGTCTGTTTATGATGTTGGGTGCTAAAAGAAGCCGTGTTGGTGCACTGATGGTGTTAGAAACGTTAATCGTCGGTATTGGAGCTACCATTATCGGAATTCTATTTGGAATCTTGATTACTGGTAGCTTATCCGGATTTTTATTTGATCGTTTAGGTCTTGAAATTCAACATTTCAACCCGCTTTACCCTAAAGCTGTCGCAATTACATTTGTTTTATTTGCTCTTCTATTTGTCATTGCTTCATTCATGAACCTTCAAAGTCTGGTTAGAACACCAGTTTTACAACTTTTGAAACAGAGTGATTCAGTAGACAAGTTCAAATTCAGTAGAGTTCGTCTTATCATTCAAGGAATTGCCGGAATTATTTTAGTCGGACTGGGATACTGGTCTTTAGCTTCTATCAAAACGTTACAATTAATGGCAATTCCGATTGCACTAATAACCATCGTATTAGGTAGTTACTTCATTTTTAAATCAAGTATTCTACTTGTTATAACTTGGATTAAGAAAACTAATTGGGCATCCAAAAAACTAAATGGATTTACGCTGTCCCAAATTATGTTTCGCGTGCACGACTACACTCGAATTCTAACGATTACATCATTACTATTTGCTCTAGCACTTGGGGCAATTACGGTTGGAGCTGGTTTCCATCGTGAAATACCAATGATTGCTAATTCACAGTCTTCGTTTACATTATCAATCAATAATCCAACTGCAGCTCAAAAAGATTCTATTAAAAAGTTAAGTGGTGCAACTAGTTACACTTACCAGCAAAAGCTAGATCACAAAAATGTTTACTACAACCAAGCGGAGCTGGATACTAAACCATTTAAAGAACCAGTACCGTCATCAGATTTTAAAAAGCCAACTAAATTTAAAAATGCATCTTCAAAAGAGCTGATGGAAAATACCCCACCAGACTTTGCATTCTTAGCTGGAACGCCTAAACCAGCGAACATTAAGATTGTCCCAGACAAGGCCTTTAAATCTGCTAAGGGAACTAACCAAGTTGTTGAGCTAGTTACAGTTAAAGATATACCAAGTAATTACAAAGCTCTAACTAAGTTGACGGACGAACAAAATAAACGTTACCCATCAGCCGTCGATAACTCTGGTGCCGGAGCATTCAGATCTTATCAATTCGTATCCAGTGTCTTCGGTGGACTAGAGTTTATTGGTTACTTCCTGGGAATTGCGTTCCTCGCAATGCTAGCTAGTTGTCTGATGTTTAAAATTCTATCTGGTACTGCTCAAGATCAAATCAGATACAACTTACTCCTTAAAATTGGTACTCGTCGTAGTCTTCTAAAACGCAGTATCAATCGCGAGTTACTTGTTCTGTTTGTTATTCCTGGCGTACTTGGAATTATCGATGTACTCTTCGGACTCCAAATGTTTAAGCCACTAATGATTGATCCATACTACAATATCAGTATTCTAGTCGGTATCTTCGTCATTATGTACCTGGGTTATTATTTCCTAACTAGTTGGCTATATAAGCTGATTGTATTACCGGAAAAGTAACTTATATTGAAACTTTCCACTAAAAAAGCCAATAACTTGAAGTATTGTTACTTCGGGTTATTGGCTTTTTATTCGAATCTTTTATGACGGTCATTTATAGATATCTTATATCAATTAGCTTTTGTTGATTGTATAAAAAATCCCTTCACAGTTTGATACATTTATTTAGTAATCAATCATGTATTTTTACACTATTTATCATTTTTACCATTTCCACACTGTGATAATTAACAATATCACTTTTACCAGAGTCCATTGCTTCAATTAAATCTAAATCCTCATTAGTTAATGAAAAATCATAAATATCTAGATTTTCTTGCATTCGCTCTTTATGAGTAGACTTAGGAATAACTATTACGCCTCGTTCAATATGCCAGCGTAAAATAACTTGTGCAATTGTTTTCTTGTATTTATCAGCAATTTTTTGAAGGGTCTCATTTTCGTAAATTTTATTTCTTCCTTGTGCTAGTGGTCCCCACGCTTCCATGCGGACATCATACTCATCAAGAACTTTTTTCGTTTCAATTTGTTGGAAAAATGGATGTACTTCCATTTGATTAACCATAGGTTTAATTTCACTATTTAGGATTAAATCAACCATTTGGCCGGCTTCCATATTTGAAACTCCAATTGCTCTTACTTTTCCTTGCTTGTACAAGTCCTCCAATGCTCGCCAAGAGCCATATACATCGCCTAGAGGTTGATGAATTAGATATAAATCTATATAATCCAATCCTAAATTAGCCAGAGAAGCCTCAAATGCTGTTATGGTGTTATCATACCCTTGATCTTGAAGCCATAATTTTGTAGTAACAAATAATTCTTCACGTGGAATCCCACTTTTCTCAATAGCCTTACCCACTGCAGTTTCATTCATATAGGCGGCAGCAGTATCGATACTACGATAACCCGCCTCTAGTGCCTCAGTGACACAGCGCTCAGTTTCCTCTAAAGATAATTGGTAGACACCATATCCTTCAATTGGCATCTCAACACCATTATTTAATTTTACAGTTTTCATTAAAATTTCCTCCTACTTTTCTTGATTAATAAATGTCCTTATGGCAACATTATCGTAGCACCTGAGAGTAACTCTCAGTCAATAGAAAGAAGATTTTTTTATGATGACTGTAAAAGAAGTTTCAGAAAAATTGGAAATGAGTCCTCATACAGTAAGATTTTACTGTGACAGCAATTTGATACCTAATATCAAAAGAGATAAAAATAATATACGTCAATTTGATGAAGAAGCGGTTGCGTGGTTGTTTGTAGTCAAGTACTTAAGAGATTGTGGAATGTCAATCGAAGCTATTAAAGAATACATTGACCTCTGTTTAGTGGGAAATTCAACAATACCTAAACGTTTGGATATTGTTAAACAACAAAGAGAAGTTATTGAACAACAACTAAATAAAATGAAAATATGTGCTGAATACCTAGATGACAAACTTAATTTGTACCAACAAGCAATTGATTCAAATCTAGACGTAGAAGTTACGACTTTTAATCAATGGGAAAAGGTACTTACGCAACAAAAGCATAAATAATACTCTTATCTATTAGCAATAAAGTGCCTATAAGCATATTTAAGCATTACTAAATTTAAGCTCCCTTTAGAAATTTATTCATAGTAAAACCCCCTATATTGTTTTTATCCAATATAGGGGGTTTTACTTGAAATTAGTACATTTATTTCATCTGTAATGTCGGCATCCATAAAAACTATCTTTGTTACTGCATCAATACAACACGACTCATATCTTTAGAAAAACCATATTTATATAGTAAATTGAAGTTCAACTAACTAATATTACTTATTCAACTCAGCTTTACCATCTTTCAAGTAAGCTAACATATCTTCTTTAGGAACCATGCTACCACCGGTTGCCCAAACAATATGACTGGCATTCTCAAGTGGGAAGTCTGAAACTAATTGACCTAAAACTTGATCTAGAATCGTAAATCCAGATGCTGCAGATGGTTCGAGACGTATGTTCTCACTATCGTAGAGACGAACAACGTCTTTCATCATTTCTTGATCATCAAATGTTTGTGTTCCAAGTAGTAAGGTCTTCATGATCTTACCAGCGATTCGTGAAGGACGACCAACCGCTAATCCATCAGCTTTGGTAGTTCCATCAATACCTGCATCATAAACTGAGATCTTATCATTAAGGCCAGTCATCATCCCCAATGTTACTGATGGGATATGAGTTGGTTCAGCAAAGACGGGATGAACATGTTCACCGAGTACTTGTTTCAAACCAAAGGCAACTCCACTAGGACTACCACCAACACCAGCTGGTAGATAAACAAATAGTGGGTGATCCTTATCAACTTTGATGCCTTGAGCTTTCAATTGTGTTTGCAAACGAATTGCAGCAACTGAATAACCTAAGAATAAGTCATATGATCCTTCATCATCAATAAAGTAAACACTTGGATCAGCGTCAGCTTGTTTACGACCTTCAGTAATCGCATGGCTAAAGTTATCATTGTATTCCACAACATTAACGCCTTTACTACGAAGCTTGTCTTTCTTCCATTGTGCAGCGTCAGCAGACATATGAACACTAGTATTAAATCCTAATTTTTGAGCAACAATTCCGATTGATAAACCTAAGTTACCAGTTGAACCAACAGCAATACCGTAATTTGAGAAGAGCTTGTGATAACGTTCTTCATGCAAAATAGCGTAATTATCACCGTAAACTAAGTCACCATGTTCCATAGCTACTTTTTCAGCAAATTTCAAAACTTCATAAATACCACCGCGGGACTTAATTGATCCCGAAATTGGCAAATAGTTGTCAGCTTTAAGATATAAATTACCTTCAATTTTATGAGCAAATTTTTGATTTAAAACTGCCTTCATTTTAGGTAAATCAACTAAAGGTGACTCTAAAATTCCATGTGTAGGAAGGGTTTCTGGAAATGCCACTTCAAAGTATGGTGCAAAACGTTGGAAACGAGCTTCAGCATCAAAAATATGTTCAATGCCAAATGGAAGCTCTGCCTTTCCTTGATAATCGGGGTTTTGCCAAAAGAGAGGCTTATATTCCTGCATCGTTTTAATTTCAGGGTAGTCCTTTAGTAACTGGTCCATGTCTAACATGTGATAATACATCCTTTCATTCGTTCAATAATTCACATATTCCAGTATACCTTTTTAAGAGGTGCTTGCTAACCCCTAATTCTCGCCATCTTTACGCATTCAGATTTTTAAGTTTCTTATTATAGATACTGCGTTAAAATAGAGAGGACACAAATATAAAGGAGATATTTATTTTGACTGAAAAAGCTTGTACCACTGTTTTAGTTGGTAGAAATGCTTCAATCGACGGTTCAACAATGGTTGCCCGTAATGATGATACTTTTTTACCACTTGCTCCACACCGTTTTTATATGCATCCTGCAGAAAGCAACGTCGATGAAACAATCGTCTCATCACAAAATGGCTTCACTGCTAAATTACCTAAGAATGGTTACCGTCACAGTGCCGTTCCAAATATCGATCCTGATAAAGATGGTATTTATGACGAAAGTGGATTTAACGAAAAGAACGTTGCTATGAGTGCTACTGAAAGTGTTTATGGCAATCCTAAATCACTTGCCTATGATCCTTTGGTTGAAAATGGTTTGGCCGAAGACACTATGCCAACGATGGTTTTACCTTATATTAATTCCGCTCGTGAAGGTGTTGAATACTTAGGCAAATTAATCGCTCAATATGGTTCTCCTGAAGGTAACGGTGTAATCTTCAGTGATAAGAATGACGTTTGGTACATGGAAATTGTTACTGGACATCACTGGGTTGCCCAACGCATCCCTGATGATTCATATGCAGTTGCCGCTAACCAAGTTGCTATCCAAGAAGTAGACTTTTCTGATAACGATAACTTCATGGGGTCAGATGGTATCCAAGAATTCGTTTCTGAACATCATTTGAACGCCCATCCTGAAGGATTTAACTTCCGTCGTATTTTTGGTACAGATAATGAAAAAGACCGCCATTACAACACATCACGTGTTTGGTATGGTCAACACTACCTCAACCCAGAAGTCGAACAAGATCCTCAATCTTCTGACTTACCATTCATTTGCAAGGCTAGTCGTAAGATTGCCGTTGAAGATGTTGAATACATTTTGAGTTCACACTATAACGAAACTAAATACGATCCATTTGGTCATGCTGATGACAAAGATCGTTTGAAGTTCAGACCCATTTCAATGAACCGTACGCAAAACTCACACGTCCTTCAGATTCGTAACGATGTCCCCGAAGAACGTGCCGCAATTTTCTGGTTAAACTTTGGTGTCCCAGCATTCAGTCCTTACGTACCATTCTTTAACAATGCAACCGATACTGATCCTAGTTACAGCCAAACAGCTCCAACAATGAACCTCGACGATGCTTACTGGATGTATCGTGCTGTTGGTTCCGTTGTTGAAGGTCACTACAGTCATTTCATTCAAACTAACGTCGATTACGTAACTGCTTCACAAGAATACTTACGTGGTCGTGTGGCTGAAATTGATGAGGCTGCAAAGAACCTTTCTGGAGAAGAATTAACTAGCTTCCTAACAAAGGCAAATCATGAAACAGTTAAAGCTATGAAGACTCGTACAATGGACCACTTCAATGGTTTACTCGCTACTGGCTTAACCTTATCAAGATTAACTTTCAATATGGATAAAAACCTATAAAACAAAAGCCTCGTTAGTATAAAACTAGCGGGGTTTTAATTTGGACAAGAAAAGACGCTGAGATTAAGTTTTCAGCGTCTTTTTGAATCAAAACTATTATTTGATGTAGTTGAAGTTAATTGGGTAGTTACCATTACCGATTACTAAGTTAACTGATGCTTTAGAAGTCATCTTCTTAGCTTGGCTCTTTGAGAGGTTGAAGACAACTGAGCCATCTTTAGTAGCTGTTGTTGTAGCAATGATTTGCTTCTTGCTGTTCTTCAAGATCACAACAGTATCTTTCTTAACATTTGTGACGGTAACTGACTTGCTGTTAGTGTAAATGTCACTGTATTTTTGTTCCTGTTTTACAGGTTTAGTAGACTTCTTAACTGTTACCTTACCAGGGGCTTTGTAGCCAACAAAGTTAAAGTTAATTGTGTATTTAGCATTTGTTAATGTAACTTGGAATGAACCTGTTGCAGTAACTTTCTTCATTTCTGATTTTGAAAGTTTGAATGTTACTGTTCCAGCTTTTTTAGTTGTTTGGCTAGCAATCACTTGTTTCTTGCTGTTTACCAAGTTAACTTTGGCACCCTTTTGAATATTTGTAACACTAACTGAGTTAGCCGTGTTTGTTACATAACTAATTTTTGGTGTTGATTTAGTAACTTTCTTAGTTGTGTTCTTCTTGGTAGCCGTTTTTTTAACAACTTTTTTAGCAATTACCTTCTTAGCCGGCTTCTTGACAACAACCTTTTTAGCTTTCTTTGGTGCGACGTAGTTTACAAAATTAAAGTTAATTGAGTAGCTATATCCTGTACCAGCAACCTTCAAGCTGTTTTTAGCAGTAACTTTCTTTAATTGTGATGAGCTTAATTTAAATGTAACTGTGCCATTTTTAGTAACTTTTTTGGTTGTGATAACTTTCTTGTCACTGTTTAAAAGTGAAACTGAAGTACCTTTCTTCATATTAGTTACGGAAATAGTATTCTTGGTAGTTGTAACATTTGAAACTGCTGATTTCTTAGCAGCATTTACAACATTGTTCCCAAACACTGGACTAGTTAAAACTGGTGCAACTCCCATAGTTAATGCAGCTACAGCAACTACTAAACTTGTTTTTTTCATAATAAAAAATCCCCCTATAAGATACCCTTTTTGTCATTACTTAAAGATTACCACGAAGGAGATTAAATGTTAATACTTTTTTACACGAATGTTACAATTTCTTTACAAAACGTTATTTAATGAACCAAAAATCCTGTTTTTCTAGGCTTAATTCAATATTAAAGTTTTGCTTAGGAATATCTTCTCCATTAACCTGACCATATTCTGGTTTAAAACTTTGAGCATGGATGTGTGATCCCGTTCGAAAGAATATCTCAGGTTGGGTAAGATGATCTCCCTTAAAGACCACGTGACTAAATAAACGAATTAATTTCAAAAATGAAATTTGTTCTGCAATCACTATGTCTAATTTGCCGTCAGTTAAGCTGGCTTTAGGAGCAATGCCAACTCCTCCACCAAAGTATTTAATATTTGTCAGTGAAACAAGGAATGCTCGGTCAAATTTATGCTTTTCACCATCTATTTCAATTTCTAAAGGGAAAGCATCCTGCTTGAAGAAGGTCTTAATAATTGCTGATATGTACGCAGCTGACTCTAAATGCCATTTACTCAGCTGTGTTTTACGTCCGGTATTGGCTTGATGAACAATTTGAGCATCAAAACCAATTCCAATATTATTCGTGAAATAATGTGTGATTTCACTATTATAATCTGAGTATTTTACTACATCTAAAGCAATGGATTCGGTCGCATTCAGTAACTGATTCAATGACTCATCAGCTTTAAAACTAATGCCAACCGCTCTTGCAAAGTCATTTCCAGATCCAGCTGGAATATAACCTAATGCTGGATGATTTTTAGCGTGACGAATCCCATCAAGAACTTCCAATAAAGTACCGTCTCCGCCAACCGCAACAATAATCCATCCCGATTCATGGTCTTCAGCAAATTTCTGTGCCAATTTAGTTGCGTGTTTAGCATACTCAGTAATCGTAAATTCAAATGGTATTTTACGCTGTCGTAAAATTAATTGAACAGTATTCCAAGCGGCAACCGAATGCTCTGCTCCAGCAAATTGATTTACTATAAAGTAGTATTTCATTTCATCATTTTTCATTATCTAATCAACGTATTTCTGCAAAAAATTGCTAATTTCTTTTTGATATCGTTCTGGATCAACTACTATAGACTGAACATGACCAGCGCCCTCTGCAATATAGACTTCGCAGGGTACGTTAGCAGCTTCAACTAATTCATCTAACATTTCAATTGGAACATAGTCATCTTGATCACCGTGAATGAATAAAATTGGAACTTTAGTTTTGGCAATCTGTTCAGCAATATTAGCTTCCTTAAAGGAATATCCGCCCTCTAATTTTGTTAAATAGCTCACGATTGGTTCCAACTCACGGGCTGGCAAATGATAATGGCTAGCGATTCGATAACGGAATTGATCATCTAACTGACTAAAACTACTATCCTCAATCACTGCTTTCACATTCTTAGGCAAATCGGCCTCACCAGATGTAGCAATGACTGTCGCAGCTCCCATACTAATTCCAAGTAGGACAATTTTTTCACTGGGTTGAGTCAGTAAGACGGCCCGTTGTACCCATCTAATATAATCTCGACGATCTAACCAACCAAATCCAATTAACGATCCTTCACTTTCGCCATGACTACGTGCATCTGGCATCAGAACGTTATAACCTAAGTTGTAGAAAATCTTGGCATATGGAATCATTTGGCGACGAGCATGGTGATATCCATGAGCTAAAATTACAGTACGACCATTAGGATTAGGCTGACGAATAAATGAAGCTTCAAGTTGAAGTCCATCATCACTCAGCATCTTAATCGTCTCTGGCTTTTTATCTTTAAACCACTCTAAATCAAATTCGTTGTTATCGACTTCTTCAGTTTTTTTAATTGCTTTTTGTTTAGCTTTTTCACTATTCTTCATTCCGGCGATGAAACTGGCATATCCACCAATTCCAAAACCAACAATCGTACTAGCAATAGCAGCACCAAATAGTTTTAATCCTAATTTTGTTTTTTTACCCATTTTAAAAACCTCACTTATTTAGACTTTCGGCTTTAATTTTGAAAACATATTCAACAGTACATTATAGCAATAATCCCAATAAAAAGTGGTATCATAAAAATAGTTTAGGGGTCCGTAGCTCAGTTGGGAGAGCATCTGCTTCGCATGTAGGGGGTCGACGGTTCAAGTCCGTTCGGATCCATTGATAGTAGTAAAAAGCTGATACATTTTGGGACATAAAGTCTCTGTGTATCAGCTTTTATTTTTCTTCGCCACGTTCAAATGTTTCTAAAATTAGTTGATCACGAATAACATGCCCTGAGGCAGTTAAATTCCATGGTGAACCCTTTTGATGCGTGATTTTACTCAATCTTGAAGCGTTGTAATCGATATAATCATCATTAACATTTTTAAGTATTTCCGATATAAATGCATCTGAAGAAACTTCACTATAGCTTTTCATTGCCTCTTCGTCCGGCTTTTCAATATCCAAAATTGTTTTCCCATTAAATTTGTTGTGAACATCTTCAATAACGGGTCCGTATTGTAAATGAACTATTTTTGAATCAAATAGTTTATTATGTGTTGCTGTCAAAAAACGCCCATAGGCAAAATAAAGGAGCTTAATTACTTTCATTTGTGTAATGGGATCAATGTTTAGATTGTTCTCTCGTGCAAAAAAATTTTCCACTCTGAACCAGTTAGCCAGCTGAATGGCATTGAAATTTGATGTTACTTCATTTGAATCAGAATCTTCATGTTTATCTTCAAAATATTGTGTAACCTTTTGTACTAATTTTGGGGAATAGTTATTTCTATTATTCTCAATGTATTCACGTAAAATCTGATCATTATTAATGAAAGACTTTAACAGCCTATTATTGGCAATAGTTGGAAATGCTCCTGATTCATATAAAGCAATAGTATTTGGACTCAATCCTGTTAATTCAGATAAATCACGCTGAGAAAGCCCGACCCTTTCTCTGTATTTCTTTAAATCATTGGCTGAAATCAAACCAAACTTATCTCTGTGCATTTTTCTGGCTATTTCAACAGCCTTTTCGTCCAAATAATCATCTGGAATAAGTTCGTTAGTTTCACTGTCAAAAAGCGCTGGGGCGGTTACTTTATATTCATTTTTATCCACGATATAAGTGTTTGTGTAGTCTTTTTTATATGTCATAAAACTTTCCTCCCTTAACAATCTAAATGAAAACTGATAAATATCACTTTTGGTTCTTCTTCCAAAAAAAGAAACTTGATGTAATATCTTTGACCATCATCAGTTTTAAAAATCCAAACCATTTGAATCGGATTATTTCTGTTAGGTTCACATTTTATGAAATCGTCCAAGGCGAGTTGTCTGATAATTTCTCTAGCTAATTCATTAGAAACCGGTAGGGCTGGGCTATCTCGGCGATTAACGATTTTAAATTTACCATGGCTAACAAGATATTTAAGTTTAGCTAGTGCCTCATTAACGCTCATTGTAAATTCTCCCTACCTACCCGTTATTCATATTTTAACAGCTAAGATAGCTTCATGCTACTAATTAGTAGCATGAGTGTTCATTATATCTTTAGCCTGCATTGAGTGCGAGAAAACGTGCAAAAAGTCCACCGTTTTATGAGTAGTCATGATCTTGACATTCTTAAGCATAGTATAATGTGTATAATTCAGTTATAAATATTGGGAGATGAAATCATGGAAATTGGACCACTATCGGAATGGGTTGGAGCATTAGCTAGTTTTTCAGCAGTTTTAGTCGCACTATTCTTACCTTACTATCAAGAAAATAAAAGGAATCGTAAACAAGTTCAACGCCTAAAAAAATTCTTAGCCATCAGCCAAGATAAGATTATTAACGCTGAGAATACTGAAGATAAGGAAAGGGATTTAAAAGAATTGGATGGATTCATCAAAGTAAATTCCTTAATAGCAGTAGAGGAAAATAAGATCAAAATACTAGAATATTCAGAACAGTTATTTGATTTACTAAAGTCTGAAGATGGTATTGATAAACCAGCTGTGAATGAAATCATGAAGAAAATATCATTGGTTAAATAATAAATATTTAAACAAAACCTTTATGAATTTTTTAAGCACACAAACAAAAATATATCGTTTAATAAACAACCCTTAAATTGGTTTTGAAGTCATTGTCATCGCAAATAATTCTGGTATCTTTATATATAAACATATTCAAGGAGTCCTTTAATGTTACTTTCAATTATTATTATCTTTATTTTGTTTATGGCAATTTTACGTGGTCTCCACCGTGGACTAGTCTTAGAACTTCTTTATACATTCGGATACCTAATTGTATTTTTTGCTGCACGTTACTATAGTTCACCATTTGCTCATTTTCTAAATAAGACTTTTGGTGGATGGTCGGACAATGCAGTTACGAATACTACTATTATGAATTCCATTGCTTTCATAGCATTGATGATTGTTGGGTGGATTATCATTAGAGCTTTAGCACGGGTATCAACGATGATCACTTGGTTGCCAGTCATCAAACAAGTTAATGGATTAGCCGGTGCTGTGGTTGCGTTTGTAATCAGCTATCTGATTACTTTTGTCGTATTGAGTATCAGCCAATTTATCCCAAATGACTTCTACCAAAGTCAGCTATCTCAGTCAGTCGTATCACAGACCATTTTATCTAAGACCCCTGGGATTTCATCTCATATTTTAAATAATTATATTATCCAGACTCAACAAACAAAAAATGCCTTATAAGGAGTTTTCAATGAATTTCAAATTAATTAAAATGTATATTGCCTCGCATTTAGCAACAACGACTGCTACACTGGAAGAAGTAAAAAAGCCATTGGCTGGTATTAGCTTCTCAGATGGAGATAATCAAGCATTTTTCTATCCTGATCAAACCAACGACCAGGCATTCTTTGAAGAGCAGGATCAGGTCGTATTAAAACACATCTTCGATCCCGAATTAAACCAATTTACAACGGAAGAACTTAGATAACGGGGGTATTTAATTATGGATCCACTTGTAACTACAACATTTATCATCACACGCGTTTTATTCAGCATATTTGTATTAGGAATTGTTGGCGGACTTGGTTTTGTTGGATTTCGTATTCTAACTGATAAAAAAGAAAAATAAGCATTTAAAATTAAAGAACCGTTCAACTGATAAATAGTTGAACGGTTCTTTTTAGATTATTTAGCTGTATTCAATTTTTCCAAATAAGCTCGATTCTTCTCTTCATCAAACTCATCTTCAGATTTACCCATGATAATTGCAGCAAGAGAATTACCAACAACATTAACCGCCGTTCTTCCCATATCAACAATTCGGTCAATTCCCGCAATGAAAGTTAAGCCTGACATTGGAACACCAATAGTTGAAACAGTTGCTAACAAGACAACGAATGAGGCACCCGGTACACCAGCCATTCCTTTAGAAGTAATCATCAAAACAACTAGTAAGGTAATCTGTTGGCCCAGGCTCAAATGAATATGATAAGCCTGTGCTAAGAAAATCGCACCAATTGATTGATAAATTGCTGATCCGTCAAGGTTAAACGTATAACCAGTTGGAATAACAAATGAGACAATTCCCTGACTGACACCGTATTTCTGCATTTTATCCATTAATTTTGGCAAGGCAGCTTCTGAACTAGCTGTTGAAAATGCCAAAATTGTTTCATTTTTAATAACTTTAAGTAGCGTCCAGAACGCAATTTTATGGAAGTATGCTACTAAGCCTAAGACAACTACAATAAAGAACACCATGGCAGCGTATGTTACTAAGATAAACATCCCCAGTGGCTCTAGAGCTTTAATTCCCATTTGAGCAACAGTTACTCCGATCAATGCACAAACTCCGATTGGTGCTAAATGCATAACCCAATTTGTTACCTTAAACATCACTTCTTGGACTGCAGTAAGAAAATCAATTACGATTTGGCCTTCTTTACCAATTGCTGTGACTCCTAGTCCGAACAGAACTGAGAAAAAGATAATTGGCATCATATTGCCTTGTGCTAGTGATTCAAAAATGTTCTTTGGAATGACGTTCATAATAGTAGCCCAAATCCCACTATTTTCCTTCGCACTCTTAGCAGTCGCCATATATTGACTAATATCGGTACTATGTAAGCTGTGAATATCAATTAAGGATCCAGGATGGAATACATTTGCAAATACCATTCCGACTACTAAAGCAATAGTAGTTAAAATTTCAAAATAAATTAACGTTTTAACACCAACTCGACCAAGTTCACCAATATCACCCATACCGGCAATTCCGACCGTTAAACATGACACAACGATTGGTAGAACAATCATTTGAATCATACTAATAAACATCGATCCAATGTTCTGCATTGCTGTAATAGCCGTTTGATTCTGATAGAAAACAACTCCCAAAACAACTCCCAAGAATAGCCCAATTAAAATCTGCCATCCCAGCGTAAGCCGCCAACTTCTTACCTTTTTCACAATCAATCTCTCCCTAGTTTTCGAATGAATAATTCAATATTATCATATTTCTAAGAGTGTTGTTTTAATTAGATTAAATTTTTCTAATTTTAAATATTTTCCAAATGTTTTAATAAATATTGTTAGAAAAGGATATTTCATAAAGATTTGGTTACGTTAATAAGGAAGTACATGAGCCTACACTATCGCTACATAAAATGCGTCATTATAAATAGAACTACTGATATAGTTGCAATAACACCATTAAATATCAGTGCAAACCAAGTCATAAAACTATAGTAGCGTCCCCTTAAATACTTCATTTGATTAGTAAAGTATATCGTTAAAACTGAATTTGATATGAGCAATAATATAAATACCACAGATAGAAAGACTGTTTGTTTTGCTGAAAAGCCAGTGAAATCAACTCCCCACGTTAAAATAAAAAATGCCAAACTACTAGTCAATAGCCCTAAAATATAGACAAGGCTGAAGCTCTTAAACTTTTGTTTTTCTTTAATATCATCCACGATATCTGATCCCTCCAATAATATATCATCGAGAGAAATATTATATAGTTTGGACAATCTAATTAGACTTTCAATATCGGGAAAGTTATTTCCGTTTTCCCAATTTGAAATGGACTTGCTAGACACTAATATCCTATTAGCGACCTCTACTTGAGTAAGCCCCGCTTTATTTCTTTGTTCTTTTAATTGTTGACCTATTTTCATAATATTCTCTCCACCGTCAAATTTATATTAATTGGATCAAAAGTAAATGGAAACACTTGTTATGTTTGCTATATCAGTATTAGAAACATGTTTCTAGCCTAGCTAATTAAAGTTGTTTTGGACTAAATAGCCTTTCTGTTCTGTGTGGTTTCATGATCAAAAAGTAATAAATATATTAAATCATTAACTATTATTATGGTTACTTACAATTTTAACAATACCCCCATAAAACTCTTTGTATTGTTTAAAGAAATCGTGCATATTCACTGGAAGTTCGGATCATTTTCAAACTCTTTTATAGTTAGTATTAAAAAAATGTCTAATAGCCTTGTTTAAATTCGATTAAATTTTTCTAATTTAAAATATTTAGGTAGGTAACTATTTTTAATACTTTTCAAAATGATTCCGCTTTATCCTTAATACTAATCATATGTATTCAATTTTAGTAATGATTATATAACTAACTTAGGGCTGTTTAATTATCCTTACAAACGTTGATATATCAACGTTTTAAGTACGTCATAAAAAGGATGACTTTTAAATATTTTTGCGTTAAAATCTTATTTCGTTACTTATAATAAGAGAGGTATTTTCATGACAACGTCATATTTAAAAAAGGCGACTCAGGCCGACCTACCAGACATTTTAGAAATTATTAACGAAGCAAAAGCGTACTTAAAAGAACAAGGAATTAATCAGTGGCAATCAGGCTACCCAACCGATGATGATATCAAAAATGATATTGACCTTAACATCAGTTATGTTTTAATGGTTGATGGCAAAATCGCCGGCACAGCTGCATTATGGCCCGGACAAGATGTAAATTATAAGAATATGATCGAAGGAACTTGGCATGGAGCACCGGAAGATCAATACACGTCTATTCATCGAATCGCTATGTCTTCAAAATTCCGTGGCCAACACTTATCAGAAAAAATGATTTCCGGATTACTTACACTCAGTCTAGAAAATGGATTTAATGAAGTACGTGTTGATACGCATCCCAAAAATGTTGGTATGCAAAAAGTCATCACCAATAACGGTTTTGAATACCGTGGCATTATTCGCTTTGAAGATCCAAATGAAACAGATAACGAGCGTTTTGCTTATCAGTTATATCTTAAATAAAACATTAAAAAGAGAGTTATTACGTTTTCAAATCGTAGTAACTCTCTTTTTGTTATTCCACATTCACTAACTCACCCACTGACAATAAATATAAATACTTATCAGTAACAGTTTGTTGAGTGATGTTTTCAAGAGCCAAACCATATAAGTTAATTTGACCACGGTACTTGTCAATAATCTTTGCTACACCAGCTTCTTTAGTCCCTGGTTTAACAAAGTTGGTTTTGTAATCCAATAGAATTACTCGGCCATCAATCCTCAAATATGCATCAATAATTCCATGGATAAGAATATCATCTTGCGATTTAACTTCATGGAAGATGGTCTGTGCAGGAACTAGCATAGAAAAAGGGGCTTCACGCTGAACTTCATCAGGATGAGCTAGCATTAGTTGTCCCATATCACTTTCAAAGAATCGCAATATGTTCTCAATATTAATAGATTGAGCAACCTCTTCTGCTAAGACCTGATTATTCACCAAATCATTAATTAGATGTTGAATAACATCTTCATTAACTGCTTGGTGTAAATCAATCTCTTGTAAGACCAAATGTGTCGCTGTACCAATCTCAGTTGGCTTAGGCTTACGAACATTTTCCAAGAACTTAGGTGATGGTAATGTCTTATTCACAAAGCGATTAACTGTCTTCAATTGTTGTTCATTAGTTACTTCACTGAAGTTCATTTCTAACTTATCTGGGTCATCAAAGATCCGCTTCACTTCAGAAACTGATTGATACGCTGTTGTTCTTGTTGCCACGTCATCTCGGTATTTAAAATTCAACACCTCATTAATCCATTGAGCATCAGTAGGAACCTCTAACGTTTTATCACTGTTAAAGACAGCAGGCACTTCATTATTTGTAGAACTATCAACTACTATATTTTGATTAAGGTCTTCAGTATTAACAAAGCTCAGTTCCACTTCTCCATCGAACTCAATAGTATGAGCCGGCTCCAAATTATACTGCTCCGCAATTGCTGGAATTCTAACAATGGAACTACCAATCCAATCTAAGTAATGCCCAGCTTTTTCACGAACTGGATCATCCAATAAGTCGTTTTCGCTTCGAAGAGCTCGTGACCAACCAGTTAATGCTTTTTCAGCATCATCCGTTGAGCCTGTGATAATTAAACGCTGTTCAGCACGAGTTAAAGCAACATAGAGTACTCGCATCTCTTCGGCTAAAGAACGTTTCTGCAAGGTATCTTTAATTTCAATCTTTTGTGGTGTATCGATTGAAAGATGATTAACGTAATCATTAAGTGTGATTCCCACACCCTCATTACGATCTAAAATATATGGTCTATTCTGGTCTTGTTTGTTAAAACCATGATTAGCATCAATCAAAAAGACAACCGGGAACTCCAACCCTTTACTACCATGAATTGTCATGACAGAAACTGATTCTTCAGAAGTTTTAACCGGATTCTCTGCTAAATCCTTTTTCTTATCCCGCATTTTTTCGACGAATCGAACAAATTGGAAAACACCTTTAAAACTGGATTCTTCATATGCTTTTGCACGATCATATAGGGCATGAAGATTATTTTGACGTTGCGGACCATCGGGCATTCCACCAACATAATCTAAATATCCAGTATCATTGTAGATTGCCCAAACTAAATCAACTAAGTTAGCTTGCTGTGCCAATTTACGGAATTTGCGAAGCTGTTGCATAAATCGATCTAGCTTTTGCTTTAAGTTAGCTTGAAATTCATTTTCAAGATCTACCTTGAATGACTTTTCAAAATGTAGAAGCGATTCAAAATAATCACCCGTCTTCTGATTGATTCTGAGAAAGGCTAACTCGTTTTCATTCATTCCAACCATTGGTGAACGTAAAACAGCGACCAGTGGAATATCCTGATATGGATTATCGATAATTCGCAACATGTCCATCATTATTGATATTTCAGTTGTTTGGAAATAATCCTGAGCATCACTAACTTCAATTGGAATATCGAATTGCTTAAATATTTCAACAATCTTCAAATTCTTACTTCTAGTTTGTGAGAGTAACACAATATCACCAAACTGAACCGGACGCTCAACCTGTTCTTTACGATCAAAAATAGTTTCTTGATTGCGGATCATACTTCGAATCTTTTGAGCAATCATCGTGATTTGACCATCAGTTTGACTCAGTGATGGACCATCAGTTTCTTGTTTCTTTTGCTCATCGTAAACTAAAACTTCAGTTTTATTCTTAATCTCATCTGGATAATACTTTGCACCATACTGTAGCTGGGCATCGTCATCATATTCAATTTCACCAATTTTACTATCCATAATCTGATTGAAAATTAAGTTAGTAAAATTATCAACGTTTCTCATTGAACGAAAGTTTTCAGCTAAAATAATCCGTTCATCCGGGTTATCACTATCTTTAAAACGATCATTTTTGCCTAAGAATAATCCCGGATCAGCCATTCGGAAGGCATAAATAGATTGCTTTACATCGCCAACCATAAACATATTACCGGGATTAGTACTTGCCACACTGCTTAATAATGTTTCTTGTAGTGGATTAATATCTTGGTATTCATCCACAATAATTTCATTAAAATTCTTTTGGAAGCTATGGCGAACCGCCCGTCCTGCATCACTTTCATTAGTTACAATTTCTAGAGCAAAATGTTCTAAATCACTAAAGTCTAACGAATGACGTTCTAACTTTTCACTTTTAAACCGATCACTAAACATCGTGACAACTCGAATCAACTCATCAATTAAATTCTTTGAGTCCTGCACTGCATTTAATAACATATCTTCAGGTAATTTAAAGTAATCATTAACTAAATTATTAAACAGCACCCGGTACCCCATCACTTTATCTGATCGGATTTCGTTCGCAATCTGGTTAAACTCTTTAACTTCATCTTTGCGTGCTGCACTTAGCCGCCCAGTTAAATTAACTGACAGCATGGCTGTTCTTAAATGATTCCAATCTGATCCAAAGCCATTATCTAAAACAGATTGAACTTCAGAAACTTCTTCATCAATCACATCGCGACTTTTAGCAATCAGCTCACTACCTTGGTCGGCAATATCTTTTAATGACAATGCTTTTTTATAAATTGTTTGAAGCTGATCCTTAATACCAGGAATCAATTTGTTCTTGAAAAATGGACTATCCATTAAATCGCCATCTAATTCATAGTTAGAACCCATTTGTTCTAACCATTTTTTTGAATCTGGATTAGCATTGGCAAATTCAAATAGGTTTAAAACTAAATCGCGTAAACTATCATCACGACGATCTCCAGAAAAGTTCTGCGTTAATTTTGCAAATACTTCACCATCAATATCATAAAGTTCTTCACGAAGTTCATTCCAAACTTCCTCTTTTAACAACTCACTTTCAGTTGTGTCGGTCATTATGCGAAATGAAGGATCCAATTCAATAACATAGTAGTAGCTTCTAATAATTGATAAACAAAAAGCGTGAATAGTACTAATCTGCGCTTTTCCCAGTCTAGTTAGTTGGTCTATTAAATGTTGCTTTTGCTCATGATTATCACTTTGACTGATTTGCTGTGTAATAGCTACGCGAATACGCTCTTTCATTTCTTTAGCCGCAGCTTCAGTAAACGTTACGACCAAAAGTTGATCGACATTTTCTCCCGCCAAGATTTTTTGAATTACACGTTCAACTAAAACCGACGTTTTACCAGAACCGGCCGAAGCAGACACGAGAATATTGCTACCATGATCATAGATAGCTTTTTTTTGTGATACTGTATATTCTCTTTTAGCCATTATTCTCGTCCTCCTTCTTCAGTAACTCCATTATTTCTTTACGATTATAGTTCTTAATTTCTCGATAATTATTTTCCGGTAACATTGCATCAAATTGCATAATATCAGTGTAAGCCGAGTTTTGTAATGCTGTATTCTTATCATCTTTCCGGTATGGATTAAGATCTAATTCACCAGCAAATATCTTAGTTCCAGCTTCAATAATTTTTTCCTCAGCATGTTCCATTAAAAGTTGGAGTTCTTCATCTGTAACTGCCATTTTCTGCGTATTAGAGTCAATTGATCCATCCCGTTTGAACTTCAAAGGATAGATATCTGATTTATTTTCTGCACTTGGATCCAATTCGCTCAGTAATTGATCATCATTTAATATCAATCCGTTTAGTCGATTCTCACCAAAGGCTTGCTCTCTAATCACGTCTGGATTGAAGTCCTTGATATCCTTTAGTTTTAGTAGCGGATTTTTAATAGTCATATACAAAGCACTAGCTAGTTTCTGATTTGAAATACCCGTTATTAACTGGCTATTTTGCTTCACAACATCCAGATAAACTAACATTTGCATCGCTAGTCCGTTATAAGCCTCGCCAAAATCAAATTTGTGATCGCTGGACTTATAATCCACCACACCAAGATAGTTGTCGTCACCAGTGATAATTTGGTCAATTCGATCAATTTTTCCACGTACTGTAACTTGACGATTGGAGCCTACAGCAAAATTAAGTGCTGGTAGTCCAGTATCGCCACCAATTTGACCAAAGAGTTGCTCCGAGGCAATTGGTCGCATTCGTGTACGCATCATTTGTTTCAAAATATTTTTGGTCATTTCAGTAATCGTTTGATCCAGATTATTTTGGAGATAAATATTTCGGTTAGATTTACCGAAATATTGGAATTCACTCTGACCTCTAAGCTTATCCACCACATCTTTAGCTATTTGGTCAATCTGAGAATCATTCAAATTGCTGAAATCAACTTTTTGCTGATTAATCTCTTTCACTAAGTCGTCAAATGAAGCATGAAAGTACTCACCCGTATTAGCTGGTGTGATTTCAGAACTGGGACGTTCTTGTAGCTTCAAGCCGTATTTCAGAAAGTACTCATACTCATTTTTAAAGAACTCTTCTAGTTTAGAAACTGAAGCATAGATGGTATTGCCATAAAGCCCTTCAACAATCTCTGGTTCTAACTTAGTTGGAATATTTTTATACTTCAACGCACTTAATAGCTGATTTGTTAGGTATTGATAGTCCGAGCTTAATAATTGCTGATAAACAAAATTCCAATTAGGATTTCCAGTCTGATTAGACTGCTTAGCATCGCGGGCATACTGCACTAAATGACTCAAAGTACTACGTTGTGATCCGATAAATCGTTCAATATTAACAGTTTGAATATCAGGTCTACTTTGAACTTCATTTAACTTAATATTGAAGTTGTTTATAATTCGTTCTACGTAAGGTGAGACCTCTAAGTCCTCACCATCATTACCCCTTAATGGAAACGAAAATACAAGTTCTTCGCTACCCGTTAGAAAATTAGTGTAATTTAAAAATGGTTCAAACTGCATTGAACGTGTTGGACTCAAACTTAGAAATTGATCATCATCCAGGTTCGATTCAATTTCTTTTTGACCATCTTCATCAAAGAAACTATTGTCTGTTGGTTGCTCTGGCATATTTCGGTCAGTGGCACCAATAATAAAGACTCGTTTCCGATCAGCCATCTGAACCATTCCCATTTCAGACACTGAAACTTGATCCAAAGTTGATGGAATTTGTGAATAACTAGCTGACTCAAAGCCCGCATTTAATAAACCAATAAACTCATCTGGTTTAAAATCATGACTACCTAAGATTTCAACATATTCATCCAACATCTGAATGAAGGTCTCCCAGGTTTGTTCAGACTGAGCCGCTTGTGCTAAATCACCTGTTTCTATCAGGTCGTCGCTCCAACTGATTAAGCGCTGATCAACACCATGTTCAATTAAGAATTGATACAAGACTTGGGCGGCCTCAGCACCATTGTCCACGCTATCCAATCGCTTATAGAATGGGACTAACATAGAACTAACAAATGACTTAATATGGTTAATCGCTTCTTGCTTATGTTGATCAGTATCACTCAATTCATTTGTATACGTTGTCACTTGCCAATCATTTTTACTTAACCAATCTCGACCTCTAATTCCCATCTGTAAGAGATAATTCTCGGTTACATCTAGTTCCGCCGTAAAGCTATCCGGATCTGTGTCTTCTGGAATTAAGAGACCTGTTTTTAGCAAACGCATTACATCTTCATACTGATAAAAGCTCTTTTTAACAGCAAACAAAGAGCGTACTAATTCGACAAGTGGATGATCTTTCATAGAAATCTGTAAATCATAAAAAATTGGGATTTCAAACTCTTTGAAAATTTGTGGAATGATTGTGTCATATTCTGATAAATGCCGGGTTACAACTGCAAAATCTTTGAATTTAAAATTGTTGTCAGCAGCCATTGTTTGTCGAATCTCAGTCGCAACATTTTCTACTTCAGAATAACGACTGTTAGCTTGATTAACTCTAATTTTAGTTACTTGTTGCTGACCACGTTCGCCAACCAGTCCTTTAGTTGACTCAATCCAAAATCGTTCCAATTTCCGAAGGTCATCTGAAGCTCGAATTTTACTTAATTTAACTTCATTTTCAATTCTTACAGTATTCTGTTTTGCATAATTTAGGAAGTTCAGCCCTACTCGTTTGGTTTCAAAGAACAAATCCTCACTCGCCAATTTGGCTGGATCCTTAATAATCTCATCCGTCACCAAATCAACAATCACTTCCGCTTTTGATTCAATCAGTGTATTAATTAATTTGGTTTCCTCAGCTGAAAAGTTAGCAAATCCACTAATCACAAATGTATTGCCACTCAAATCTGTTTCGCTTAGTTGTTCACAAAGAGCTCGGACAATATCACTATTATCAATAAAATGATTCTCAGTTTCTTCTGCAAATTCTGAATAAATTATATTTAAATCATGTACTTTAGACACAAGGTCTAAATCATTATCATCACTGTCGACTAAATTTAATAATACCTGTGATAAATCATCAGGGTTAACATTGCCAATTTTTAAATCATTTATTTGACTCGCAATCTTACTGACTAACCCAAACTGCATATCAACGTTGGAGAACAATGTTAACTCATCAGCATGCTCTTGAATAATTCGATAGAGCAACATATTCATACTAGATGAAGTTAATCGCGGATATTGATAAATTGGGGCGTTTTTGAGAAAGAACCATGCTAAACGAGTAAAAGAAAGAATCTGGAGTCGATTCGCCGCAAAAATTTGTTCTTTTCCACTTTTATCTCGAACTTTTTGAAGGAGCTGAACTTCTGATTGGAACTTAATATGATTAGGTACTAAATAATAAACCGACTGATCATCACTTCGGTTTAATTCACTAATAACCTCATCTGCGACCCCATCCAAATGATCGTAGCTAGCGGTCCCATAAATAAATTTCAGACTCATTCATGTTCCTCCTTATTTGTAATAATCAACGCTTGATTATCAAATTTATGATTCAAAATAGACTTTTGAATCATTTCCCTAACACCTGACTTACTAACCTTTGATGTTTTAGCAGTATTTCCTTCTCCAAACGTAATAACCTCTTGCTTACTGTCATCCAACTCTGTTGGTTCCAAAATTACATAAGGGCGCTCAGTCTCATCAATCAGTTTAATTGCATAACGCATTTGTAATTTATATTCATGAATGTCTTTAACTTTCATCCAACTTAAATTAACTTCATTATTCAACCCTGCAGTACTTAAAAAAACAATCTTAAAGCTCATGTTAGTAGATTGATCAATTTGGTCTACCAAGTCTTCAACTTTAATATCCAAACCTTCTTGATTGAAGTCCAGATATAAGACATCAATATTCGATAATTGATCTGGATTCGTAACTTCAGCTACTTGCTCTACTTCATTTTTAGTTGAAAGCTGTTTTAAAACTTCATTGGAGATTTCTCGCTCGTTGCCTACCCCTAATATACGCATCTTATACCTCGTTTAATTTAGTATTTCTATTATAAATCTATGCTATAATCTAGCCAATCATTTTAAAGAAATCAGGTGAAGCTATTTGAAGAAACAAATCACTGATCAGTTGATTACTGAAGATCACCAATACGTTGCTCAAGCTGGACGAGTTAATACTTTAGATTTAGTTGTTGACCATGGTGATGGTGCACAAATTTGGGACGTTGATGGAAATCAGTACGTCGACTTACTCGCTAGTGCTGCTAGTGTTAATGTCGGCCATAATAATTCTGAAGTTCAAAAAGCTATTCAAGAACAGTCTCAGAATCTAATTCACTATATTTCAGGTTACTTCTATAATGAGCCAGCTATTAAATTAGCCAAGAGATTATCTGAATTAGCACCTGGTAATACACCTAAAAAAGTTAGCTTCAGTACTTCTGGATCAGAAGCAGCTGAGGCGATTGTTAAGTTTGCCCGTGCTTACACGAAGCGTCCTTACATAATTACTTTTTCTAATAGCTGGCATGGAACTACCATGGGTGCAGCTAGTCTATCAGCCATTGATCCAAATATGCATCGTAATATTGGACCACTAGTTGGAGATGTAATCCACATTCCATATCCAGATTCAATTCATAATTATGATGATGCGGAAGGTACTCAGAGTTTTGAATTCCTCCAAGAACTTGTTAAACATGACATCCCCGCAGACCAAATTGCGGCTGTTATTATTGAACCCATTCAAGGCGATGCTGGAATCATTAAAGCACCTATTGAGTACATGAACAAGCTCTATCAATTTTGTCATACTAATGGAATCCTATTCTGTACCGATGAAATTAACCAAGGCTTCGGACGAAGTGGCAAAATGTGGTCTCTAGATCACTTCAATTTAGAACCTGATATCATGGCAGTTGGCAAAGCATTAGGTTCCGGTATGCCGCTCTCTGCCGTCATTGGCAAAGCGCCAATTATGGATAGCTTACAAGCTCCTGCTAACGCGACAACTACTGCCGCTAATCCAATATGTTGTGCTGCTGCACTCGCAACTATTGATTATGTCGAAAGTCATAATTTACCAGAACGCTCTGGAGAACTGGGTGAATATGTAAAAGCTATTATAGAACCATGGAGATCTGAATTTGAAAGTATTATCGATATTCGGATGGTTGGTTTAAATGGCGGTATTGAACTCAACTCAGATGAACTGGCTCACAAAGTCAGTCAATACGTTTTTGAACATGGTGTCATTATGATTACCACAATGGGAAACATATTGCGATTCCAACCACCACTAGTTATTTCCAAAGATGATCTTACGCAAGCACTCAACACCGTTCATGATGCCTTTACTAATTTAAAGTAAACTTTTAAAATGATATTGTACATCGCAAATAACTGTGCTAAGCTTACAAGCACAATCGAATAATTTTTCGCCTATATAATGTCAAAATGTGGTTGACGAGTATCTACCCAACGCCGTAAACGTTGGACTATAGGATTCTTTTAATCATTGAAATTTATGGGCTCACAGCTTTTTTGCTGGGGTCCTTTTTTATTTCATTATAGCTGGCCAAGGAGGAAGAAATGGAAAACTCAACAAGTTCCGATCAGGTTACACAAATCACTCCTAAGCTCTCGCAGTCCAAGGCTGCGATCCTAGGTATGCAACATCTACTGGCTATGTATTCAGGAGATGTGTTGGTTCCGTTGTTAATTGGTAGTTATTTGCACTTTACAGCTGCCCAGATGACCTATTTAGTTTCTGTTGATATTTTCATGTGTGGAATCGCCACACTTCTTCAGGTTAAACGCACTCCACTCACAGGTATTGGACTTCCAGTTGTTCTTGGATGTGCTATCCAAGCAGTTCAGCCATTACAAAAAATTGGTGGTTCACTTGGTGTTGGTGCGATGTACGGAGCGGTCATCGCTGCCGGAATCTTTACCCTTTTAATTAGTGGATTATTTTCAAGAATTCGCGGACTTTTCCCACCAGTCGTAACTGGATCAATCATTGCAATTATTGGTTTTACTCTTGTACCAGTTGCCTTTGAAAATATTGGTGGTGGTAATCCTGCTGCTAAAACATTCGGTGATCCCAAAGGACTCATTGTTGGTTTTGCAACAGTCCTCATCATCGTTGCCATTAACATTTGGGGGCGTGGCTTCATCCATTCCATCGCTATTTTAATTGGAATTCTGGCTGGAACATTTATCGCTGGCGCCATGGGCATGGTTTCTCTCGCTCCTGTTGCTCAAGCAAGTTGGTTCCACATTCCACAGCCATTTTACTTTGGAATGCCAACCTTCCACACCTCGGCGATAGTCACGATGATCATGGTTACTTTAACGACTATGATTGAATCAACCGGTGTATTCTTCGCCCTAGGTGATTTAACTGGTAAACACATTGATCAAAACGACCTAAAACGCGGTTACCGTTCAGAAGGTATCGCCGCAATTTTAGGTGGAATTTTCAATACCTTCCCATACTCAACTTTCTCTGAAAATGTTGGTGTCCTTCAACTTTCAGGAGTAAAGAGTCGTAAACCACTTTACTATGCAGCTGGATTCCTAATTTTCCTTGGTCTATTACCCAAGGTTGGTGCCATGGCCACCGTTATTCCAAGTAGCGTTCTAGGTGGTGCTATGTTGGTTATGTTCGGAATTGTTGGTGCGCAAGGTGTTCGAATTTTACAACAAGTTGATTTTAATGAAAATAAAAATATTTTAATTGCTTCACTATCAATTGGAATGGGACTTGGATCTACTGTTTATCCTCAACTTTTCCATACTTTCCCTGAAACAATCCAAATGTTATTTACAAATGGAATTGTTATCGCAAGTATCACAGCCGTTGTTCTTAACCTCTTATTTAACGGTTACGATCACGAACTATAATAAATCAATCAAAGTCACTTTATGTGGCTTTTTTTGTTGGGTAATTATATGATTATTCATAGTAATGAATATCGGAGGAAACCAAAATGCCACAAAGTTCTTTTATCTGTACATGGGCTCGTGATAGCAGTCCACTAATGCAAGAATATCACGCTAAAGAATGGTGCCAACCAAGTCATGATGATCGTTATATCTTTGAAATGCTCTGTTTAGAAGGTTATCAAGCCGGATTAAGCTGGAACACTATTATCAATAAACGTGCTGCATTCAAAGAAGACTTCTACAACTACGACGTGAATAAAGTTGCAGCAATGACTGAGGATGATTTAAATAGACTCATGGAAGACGATCGTATTATTCGTCACCAAGCAAAGTTATCTTCCACCATCAGCAATGCCAAAGCTTTTCTTAAGGTCCAATCTGAATTTGGTAGCTTTGAAAAGTATGCTTGGAGCTTTGTAAATAACCGCCAAGTCAATGATCATATTCGAATCCCAGAAGAAGTGCATGCTAAGACACCTTTATCTGAAAAATTTTCGGAAGACCTCAAGAATCGTGGCTTTAAATTCGTCGGTCCTACTACTATTTATTCATTCATGCAGGCCATTGGTTTGGTTAACGACCACGAAATTGACTGCATGTATAATCCTGGTTAATAACTATGCAAAATTATGTTGAAACAGAGCCACATTCCCATAAATTACCTGTATTTTTTATGGGACGTTGGATTGAAAAAGAACTCGACGATGTTCAAACCATGTACACTACCAATCTTGGGACTCAAATCCTATTTAAAACATCCCAAACTAAACAAATTGAACTTAATTTTATTAGGACGCTTCCTAATGGATCTACAAATCAAACTCTTAGTATTGATATTGATCACTCTAAGTCATTGGTAGAATTGTCTAATCAAAAATTGAGCATCAGTTTACCAGATAGTAGTAATCATATTGTTAAAATTACTTTCGCTGGCAATACTGATGCCGATCAAGTTTGGACTGAGCAAGCTGGATTAGCAATTGAAAGTATTAATAATACCAAAGGAACAATTACAGCTATCAAACCAATTGGAAAGACCATCGCATTTATTGGTGACTCAATCACCGCTGGTTGTTGGGTTAGAAGTAAGTCTCCGTCATCTGGCTATGGCGCTGATATTAACTATGCAGCCCGAACTGCAGAACATTTTGATGCCATTGATTATCGGATTGCTTACAGCGCCGCGGGAATTCTTCGCTATGGTGCTGGCGGTGTTCCTGCCGCCAGTCGCTTTCTAAATTATATTGATATCGATACACTGTCACCTGCAGTAGAAGCTGACTTAGTAATCGTTAATCTTGGTACTAACGATCGTAAATTTGATGACGCAACTTTCACGGCTTTCTTTAAGCAGTTTCTAAATGAAGTTCAGAATAAGTTTCAAGGTAGTAAAATTGCCGTTTTAATTCCATTCAATCCAGCTTTTGCAAATGCCATTACCAGCCTGATTAGCAATGATTTCAGTAATGAAATACATTTAATTAAAACTAGTCATTGGCATGTTCAAACGACTGATGGAACCCATCCTAATAAGGTTGGATCAATCCATGCAGCCCACAATTTAATCACAGCAATAAAAAAGATGAACCTCATTTGAAGTTCATCTTTTTAAATATTCATCTTTAGTTAACGAGTACTGACCTAGTGAAAATTCTTTACCATCTTGGCTGACGTGTTGAATTTCACCATCATCGTGCATCCCTAGCTTTTCCATCACACGTCCTGATTTATCATTTAAGCCTCGAAGATAATGGGCAAAGAATTCATCAAATCCAAGCTGCTTGAATCCATAATCAACCATTATTTCTCCAACTTCAGGCATCAATCCCTGTCCCCAATAGGACTGATTCAAAGCATAAGTTAATATGGCGCCTTTATCCTCTGGATGAAATTCAAAGAATCCAATTAACTTACCAGACTTCTTTTCTTCAATTCCAAAGACATATTTTTCATCACTGAAATGGTCATTGATAGCTTGTTCAGCTTCAGCTAGGTCAGCGTATGCATCATAGCGTAAATATGCTGTGACATCTGGACTATCAAATAGTTCTTTCAAGTCTGCGGCATCTTTAACATTGATTGGTCGTAAAATCGTTCGTTCTGTTTCAAAATTTGGCATTACTAATAACTCCTTACTAATTATAAATAAGCCAAATTTTAGTCTTCTTAAATCAAATAAACAAGTCTTTTACTTATTCTGCAGATTCTGTAACTGGTTTCTTATGTTTGATACCTAATCCAGTAAATCCACTGATGATTGAGAAGATTGGTGAAAGTAAACTAAAGAATACGAATGGTAAGAAGTGTAACGTTGGTACGTGGAATGTATTAGCAGCAAATACACCTGCAACACCCCATGGAATAAGGTAGTTAATAACAGTACCACCATCTTCAAGAGCACGACTCAAAGCAACATTTGCTAAGCCTGCTTTATCAAAAGTATCTTTAAATGCTTTACCAGGTAAGATAACTGATAAGAATTGTTCACCGATAAAGATATTAACACCAATTGAACTTAATACAACAGCTGTAATTAATTTACCATCGCTGTTTAAACGACGTGCAACTGGTTCCATCACCGTTTCAATCAATCCTAAATGAACTAACAAACCACCTAGCGAAAGAGTTAAGACGATTAATGAAACTGTTCCCATCATACTTGCAATTCCACCACGAGTTAACAAAGTATCAACACTGGCATTACCTGATTTTGAAACAAATCCCATTTCAATAATTGAAGCAATTTCTTTAATTGAAGTACTTGGGTGTTCGATAAAGATCATTACAACTGAAACTCCAATATTAATGAATAATGTTGGAATAGCAGGAATTCGGCGCCATGCACAGATAAACATCAAAGCGATTGGAATAATAGCCCAGAATGATACGTTAAATTGATGTTCAAGAATAGCTACAGTTTGGTTAATTTTGTTCATGTTAGCTGTTGCAGCTTCACTGTGACCAAAGATACCAAATAGAATTAATGAAACAACAAAGGCAGGAATTGTTGACCACATCAAGTTTTTAATATGATCGAACAAATCGGCATCAACAACAGCAGAAGCTAAGTTAGTTGATTCTGAAAGTGGTGAACATTTATCACCAAAAATTGCTCCGGAAATAATGGCACCAGCTACTAAAGCAGGGTTGATTTGCATTGTCATACCCATTCCGAAGAATGCGATACCGACTGTAGACATAACGGTAAATGCTGAACCAACTGATGTACCAACAAGGGCACAAACGATAAATACTGAAGGTACAAACCATTGAACACTAATTAACTTAAATCCAACGACCATCAAACTAGGAATAATTCCAGCGGCAATCCAAGTACTAATAAGTGCACCAACTAAAATAAAAATAAAAATTGGAATAATTCCTGTTTCAATTCCGTCTTTGATTCCAGTACTAATGTCATCCCATTTAAATCCTCGAGCACGAGCCCAAATTGTTAGAATTCCCATTACCAACATAACTGGTGTTTGTGGTGAGATTCCAAACTTGATAACACCCAATCCCATGACAATTAACATCAATAATAAAACTATACTTGCTTCTAGTAAGCTAACTCGTTTCTTTTCCATACTCCGACACCCCATCATTTTTTAGTTTGTTTTAAATTACTCTTCTGGTTTCCTATACGCTGGTTGTTTCATTACTACCATCTCCAATGCAAATAAAAAATCCCTGCTGCATCATGACAATGCAACAGGGACGAAATGGTTGTTTCCGCGGTACCACCCAGCTAAGCTACCAGAAAAAGATACACTGGTCGCTCACTCACTAGAAGGTAACGGTTCTAGTTATTATCCGTTCGGTTCGAAACTATTTCACGGTATTTCATCTATATTATCCTGATCGGTTCGCAGCAACCACCGACTTCCTGACTCACAGATAACTAGCTACTTAATGTGAAAGTTAAATCGCTTTTTATGTTGTCATGTACTTTACCATGATATTTTTAACTCGTCAAATACTTTTTATAAAATTGGTGAAAGTAATCTTGAAAATGTTTGTTTAAACTTAAGCCACCAGGACTGTTGGTCAAACATCTCAGCTGTTTGTAAAGTAGCACTTTGAATATCATTTTCATAAATATCCTGGAGCTCTTGAGCAATAGCCTCATCGTACATAAAGGAGTTCACTTCGAAATTCAATTTAAAGCTTCGGAAATCCATATTAGCGGAACCAACTGTTGAGATCCGTCCATCAATAACCATCGTTTTGGCATGAATAAATCCATTGTTATAGTAATAAACCTTGATTCCCCATTTTGCACATTGCCATGCATAATACTGCGTTGCTCGATAAACAAAGGCATGATCCGGCATCTGTGGCACCATGATTCGAACGTCCACTCCAGAATGGGCAGCAACTCTTAACGCATCCAGTACACTATCGTCCGGAATTAAATATGGGCTTTGAATCCAAATATTCTTCTTAGCCGCATTAATCATTTTTAAATAGCCTAGTTTAATTTTTTCAATATCAGAATCCGGTCCACTACTTACAATCTGGAGGCTGGTATTACCATCGGTTTCAGCAACTGGGAAATACTCTGATCCAGGATTGAATTCTTCATCAATCGCATTTTCCGGACTTGTTGCATTCCAATCCAAAATAAAACGTGACTGAAGTCCATAAACACCGGAACCAACAATTTTAATATGCGTGTCACGCCAATAACCAAACTTCTTCTTACGACCCAAATATTGATCACCAATGTTGAATCCACCAACGTAACCAACTTTACCATCTACTACGATAATCTTTCTATGATCTCTAAAGTTCAAACGAAAATCAGTAATAGCTGAACGAGTCCCCAAGAATGGTGAAGCCTCACCACCAAGCTCAATTAAATGCTTAAAGAAACTCCGATAAGTCCCCATCGAACCCCAAGAGTCCCAAATCACCTTTACTTCAACGCCTTCAGCCGCCTTTTGTTCAAGCAAATGCAGCATTTCATTACCTATATCGTCATTATAGAAAGTATAAAATTCAATATGAATATGTTTAGTAGCTTTTCTAATTTCATCAAAAATATCGTCAAAAAGAGCTGTCCCATCGGTAAAAATATCGATCACATTTCGCCGCGTTAAAAAGGCATGGTCGGTATTTCCAAAAAAACGGACCATCCCTTCCGCACCCTCTGAAATGATATCTGAAGATGTTTTTTCATCATTTAATTCTTCTGATTGTCGCTTAATAATTAGATCAAGTTCCAGCTGTGCTTTATGTTTTAATGGAAATAGTCGATTTTCAGGCAATTTACGTCCGACAAAAGCATATATAATAAATCCAACCACTGGCAGTAAAACCAGCACTAATAGCCAAGCCCACGTTGCCGCAATATCTCTTCGTTGTCTAAACACAGTCAATATAGCACCAAAAGCATTTAAGACGACAATAAGTTCAAAAACTGAATAAAGCCAATGCATAACCAATATTCCTCCGATAGAATTATCATACTGTAAATACTAATTAATTTACACCGTTGATTGTAATTTTGTAAAAGAAACGAAACTATATTTTTTCGGATATACTCTTTATAATACAGATAACAGCGAAAATACGGAGGATAAAAAAATAATGTCAAAATTCAAGAAAATCATCGCCATCATTATGGCTGGTTCTGCAATCTTAATTGCTGGTTGCAGTAAATCCAGTTCTGAACATAGCAATGCATCATTGAAACCTTCTTCCAAGAGCCCTACTGAACAAATTAAAACCAATTCCGGGCTATGGTTCTCAGCTAAGGATTATAACCAAAAAAGTAAGTCTGGTTTTGAAGCTTTTGAATTTAAGGGTAATAAAGTATCTTTATATACTGCTTCTAAAATAGCAAAAACTACTTCGGATCAGAATAAAATCAAAAAAGACGGCAAAATGGGTGATGGTAAATACACCATTAAAACTAAAGGCAGCAAAACCATCGTGAATATCAATGCTAAGATTTCAGGAATCCCAGCCAATTATAAATTCACTATCAAAGGTAAGATCGCCAAAAGTACAAAAACATTAAAAGCTCAAGGATTCATGGTCGATAAAACTTTTGATCATGATACGGTTTCAGGAATTTTAGTCCAACCAGTTCACTAACTTTTAATTTGTAACTGCCCTGAAAACTTAAATTCACAATTTCTTCACATTTTATTCATACTATATGTACATAAATAACTTTTTTCATTTACTCCCCCCATAAGGTGAATGATGGTCTATCGACCGGTTACTTATTACTTGTATGGTCACCACTTATCGTGGTGATTTTTTTATTTCCAAAAGAAAAATACCGCATCACTACTAGATTATCTGGCAGTTATGCGGTATTTATTTTAGTTTCTATTAGTCCATCCCTTTAAATTGAGGTCTTTCTGGTGGCACTAAAAATTGTGCGGGAATCGGTTTACGTTCCGGATCATGATTCCAATAGCGTGGAATCAAATGTACATGGCAGTGAAACACGGTTTGTCCTGCAGCTGCACCGGAATTAATGGCAATATTATAGCCATCTGGACGATATTTATCATCTAAAATTTTCTTAGTTTCTTGGACTAACGAAAATAAGCTCTTACGTTCCTCATCAGTTAAATCCCAAACCTGACGAACATGCCGTTTAGGAGTCACTAAAGTATGGCCCTTACTAACGGGTCTGATATCGTCAAATGCACAACTCAACTCATTCTCAGCAACATAATCAGCTTCTGTCTTTTGACAAAAAACACAGTTTGGATCTTTTTCCATAAGGAAATCCTCCTTTTATCTCAGTGGGTCCCACGCATTAAGTTGAATTGGTGTTGTTTCATCAACAATTTTTAATTGCTCATCCGTTAAGTATTGACGATGAACAACAACTTCATAGACGAAATCATCAAACCAGTTATCTCCCATTACGAAATAACCGTCTTGACCATTCTTATCGCCCCAACTGTTTTCAACCTTCCACTTCGTAGATTGGTCTTCTACAAGATCAACTCCAGTCAGCGTCATCGCATGTGAGACTTCTGCTTCGCCAAACTTCAAACGATCTGCTTTACTTAAATGAAGGTCAATATAAAACAATTCGTCCCGTTTATATAAATCACTATCCAATAATCCATCTTTGCGGTGCATCTGTTTTAAAACATCATTACCAAACCAAACTGTTTCGCCATCTTTAAGTTGATTAATAGCGGCCTGTTTTAAATACTTCATTTCGACATTCAAGAATTCGATTTTTTTACCACCAACAACATTATCCTGTGAGGGTAAACTCATCATTTGATTAAACTCTTTATCTGGTGAATTCGATAAGACCACGTAGTCATCTAAATCAACATCGACATATTTTTGATAAAACTCAACCGGTGTAATTTTACGATCAATATGATACTTCTTATCATCATCGCGGTATTCAAAATCAAATTCAACGGGTGGCTCACCTACGGCAATACTCGTCATTTTATATACTTCTTTTAAAAGATCGTCACGACGACTTTGAAGTTCAGAATCTGTACTTCCATTCTCTTTTAACGAACGTAATTCGACAGCATCACGACGAAGTTTCAAGTTCAAAGCATCTGCAAATCCACTGGTATCTTTCGTATTAAATGTTTCTGGCATTACTGAAACAGGTACAACCCCATACTTTTGAACAAGTGAAGCGGCCATAGCCCACTGACCACCATCATCACCTGGCATGCTCAAATAGAATTGAAGCTCGCGGTCATCTGGTTTAACTTCAGTTGAATTTAAAATACGATCATAAAACATATTTGCTCGTTCAATTTTATCCCAGAAATAAATATATGATTGTGATAGTTCTAAATCTTTTAACTTCAGATTAGTTGCCGCACGATGTCTCAATGTATTCAACAACGAGAAAATCCAGCATCTACCACTATGCAATTGGTTGGAAACTTTACCTGTCTGAACTTCAATTGAAAAAACTCGATCTAGTTTGCTAACGACTTCATTATTTTGACTTGCGCTATTAACTCCCACTTTTGTAACGGCTCGACGAAGTACGTCAATACTACGATTATCTTGTACCGTACTTCTTAAGTCACTAATTTCTGAATTAGTTAATTTATGTTTCATGAATGAACCTCCGTTAATTTATTAATTAAATCATACGCTATTTATTTAAGGGCTTCTAGTAATTAAAAAGAGGCTTGAACCTTCAAGTCTCTTCATTAAATATCTAATTTTGGGCTAAATCATTTATATTATGCTGTGCGTCTTTGCTTAACCAGAACGGTGCCTTTACAGTTCCATCGATTTTAGATTTCTTAACAAAACCCCAGTATCGACTATCGTTTGAAACACTTCGATGATCTCCTAGTACAAAGTAAGAGTCAGCTGGCACTTCAGTAGGGCCTTTATCCCAGCCATACTTTTTAGCAATCGAAGCTAAGCTCCAATTAGCACCGGTCCCTTGTTTTCTTTGATTCTCACTGATAAATTTTTGCGGCACCTCTTTACCATTAACGTATAAAACACCATCACGATAGTTAATTGTATCTCCTGGTAGTCCAATAACGCGCTTAACATAATCTGTTGATTGTGTAGCAGCCGGATCCTCACCATGTGCATCAAAAACAATCACACTTAGTCGTTTGATTTTTTCTGGTTTCCAAACAAAAACTCGTTCATTATTTTCAAGATTTGGTTGCATCGAAGTTCCATCAACACGTACCACTTGGAATAAGTAGTTTTTTACTAGTAGAGCAATCAATAAACCTACTAGAATCGGTATAACCCAACTAATAATCTCTTTAATTAACTTCATTGATACTCCCTCCAGAATCAATCATTGCAACTAATTCTATCCTAACTATCTCAAAAAAGCTCTTCCTTTATGGAAATGACACATAATTTTCATAATTAATTAAACTACTAGTTATTTAAATCAATTTGATAAATTGCTTCAACTGCTACGATTGCACCCATACCTACAGTGATTAAGATAATACTCCATGTAAATGAAACTAGTAGGGCAAGTAAGATTAATGCTAGACCAGCTACCTTAACCCCAGTCTCCCAAATCCAACAATCTGGTTTACGACCGGCACCCATCCAAATAGGCAATAACACCATGATAAGAACCATAATAACGGTAGTAATAGCTAACATTAGTTGTGTAGTTTTAGAGGGATCAAACAACATTTGATGGATAAATAGAATTTCCAAAACTGCATTCAAAATAATCACAATGAATGACTCTCGATATAAATACATCCATCCATAACCATTTTTAGGAATTAAATGATCAAAATTAATATAGAAGAGTAAGTAAATCAACAGTGTCAGAAAGGCTGAAACAAAGAATAATAGCAATGTTTCCCAAGTCTTATTAACTTCAGACATTGAATCAATCAAACCAGCTAACGACTCACCCATCACAATCATCATCAACTGCGAATAGCGTTCTGATAATGCTGGTGATATCGTAAACTCTAAATGGCGTTGCTCGAATTCAGCTTTTGCCGCTTTCCTTGCAAACCATCCCGCCGAATAATTTAATACAATTGCTAAAATTAATAGTAATATTTGAATTTGTTGATTTGGCACTACCACAGCAACTAATTCCAAGCCTAACGCAATCCAGTACTGTCGATTATGATCATGAGCATATTGGTAATGCTGAGGATCAAAGTGACCTGAACCCCACCATAGATACGTAATCATTAATTGATTAAGCGCAAAAGCCAAAATGAAACTAGTGAAATGACTTTCATAGAAGGCTGGAATATATACCGTTGCTAAAGCGATTGCTGCCATTTGTAACACTGACAGTGTAGTTGTTCTCAAACTTGTATCCCCGTGACTATCAAAGTAAAAGTTAAATTCACTCCAAGTCCAATAAATTAATAAATACAGCAATAGAAACTTACCTGTATTCAATATTGAAGTCTCGCGCATTAATCCAACCGTTAAAGAGTGAAAAATTATTACATAGATTAAGTCTGAAAAGACTTCTAACCAAGATATTTTTCGATCTTTAGAACGGGCAGAAATCAATTGCGGTGACTGCCACCATTTTCTAAGCATATTACTTCCTCCAACTATTCCCTACTAAGTCAAAATTGTAGCATTAAACCGGCTTTCTGACACAAGTTTATTAATTTTGATCAATTTGCTTGCGCACGCAAATAAATGAATATATAATAAGCATCGTAAAGAAGGTGATAATCAATGACAGCTTTACGTAGATGGCTAATTTTAGTCACTTTAGGAATATTTTTCTTTATGGTAATTGTGGACGGCAGTATCGTAGCCATTGCAATTCCCACAATCGCAGGTAGTTTATCCGTTCCCACTGGGTCGGCTAACCTGATTATCGCAATCTATTTAGTGGTAATCAGCGCTTTACTACTTCCTTTTGGGCAAATCGGAGACCGATGGGATCGAAATCAACTCTTCATTATTGGAACCATCCTTTTCGTTGTTGGTTCCTGGCTGAGCGGACTTGGATTTCACTTGTCAGTAGTTTTGCTCGGTCGGTTAATTCAAGCAATCGGAGCCGGTATCACAATGGCAAATAGCTATGCTTTAGTGACCGATACCTTTGAGCCCCAACAACTGGGACGTGCATTTGGGATTGAGAGTATCTTTATCTCACTCGGTGCCTTAGCAGGACCCGGGATTGGCGGAATTATACTAACCCATCTCTCATGGCACTATCTCTTTTGGATTAATATTCCAATTGGTATTATTTGTATCTTGATTGAATTATTGGTTTTTCCTAGAAAAAAGGTTCACGCATCTTTTAAAAATTACGATTGGATTGGAACTCTATTACTAATAATTGAAGCAACTATCTTTTATATAATTGGAGCTCAAATTCTAACGAACTTCATTTTAAGTTTAATACTGCTGGTTGCTTTCCTATTTGTTGGAGCATTATTCATTCAATATGAAAAACGTGCTACTGAACCTTTACTAAAAGTATCGATTTTTAGTAACCACACGCGCCGTAATTATTTACTTGCAGCATTTTATACTTTTATTGTTAGTTATTTCTTTACTCTACTAGCACCTCTGTATCTGCAAATTGGATTGAAGTTCAGTTCCGCCTTTACCGGTGAACTACTGATGGTCGCTCCCCTGATTGCATTGGTTGCTAATCCACTAGCTGGATTTCTCGTTGATCAACTTAATCGAACTTCAATAATGAAGTGGGGTTTGCTATTTTTAATCCTTTCGCAAGTCGGTTTAATCATTAGTAATGGTAATCATGAACCAACCATCTTTATCTTAGTATCTATCTTACTATCAATTGGAACCGCACTATTTGGGACGGCCAATAACACCTTAATAATGCAAAGTGCTGAACTTCAAGAGCGTGGTTTAGTTGGTTCTTTAAACTCGTTAGCTCGTGAATTTGGTATGATTCTAGGTACGACCATCGCCAGTTTCACTTACTATACAAGTATTTCAATGCAAACTAATAAATCGATTCAGTCGGTATTGGGGCAAACACTGAATGTTATTATTCATGGACAACGAGTTGTATATATAATCGGTTTACTCTTGTTCCTATTAGCAGGTGTCGCAATCTACAAATCAAAGGAGATGATCAAAAATGACGCTATCAAAACCAAACGAAGTCGACGCTCTAGTATCTAACTTAAATATTGTTGCTAGACGTGCTCAAATGAAGTTAGATGAAGCACTTCGTCCACTTGGATTAACTTCAAGTAACTACTATTTCATTTTAAAAATAAGTGGTTCAAAAGAACTTTCACAAGAACAGTTAATGAAAAATCTATTCCTTAATCAAAGTAACATTACGCGACGTTTAGATCAGTTGATTGCTAAGGGACTAGTTCAAAAAGAACATTCTCCAAAGGATGGTCGAACTTGGATTATTACTCTTACTTCGGCTGGACAAGAAATCGTCACAGAACTAACGAAAATTATCGAAGATTATAATGAACAGTTGTTTACCAACTTAGACGTTTCACAATCCGAACTACTAAATATTTTTGAACAGCTTAATGATAATTTAGAAAGATAAGGAAGTAATCGTTATGACAGAATATATTAATGTAAATGGTAATCAAACAAGTTTCATTCTCCCAGACGGTTTCCAAAGAATTGATTCATCTAGTCGTACACGAAACAAAGAAACCGTTCAGGTAATTCGTTATCAACCTGAACAAGGTTTAAAAGTTAACGGACCACACGTTACTGTCGTTATCGGTCAGGATGGTCGTTTAATCAGTTACAACAACTTCAGTCAAACCACTGGTGGCAAAATGCCAAGTGATGCTGAAGCACGTCGAATTGCCGAAGCAACGTTTGAAGAAACCGATCCTGAATATGCTAGCGGATTAAGCTATATGCGAATTGATCATCTCAAACGCCAATTTATTAATGATCAAGGCGAATATGTCGAAATACCAATTTCTTGGGTCAAATTCGCTCATACTAACGGATCATACAACTGGGTCTCTGTTGGTCCAGATAACCAAATCTTTGAAATGGAACGAGAATCATATTGGAACTACTGGCTTTCACGCCGCGCAACTGAAGAATGGAACTATGATAATTGGGTTCTCGCCCGTGAAGGCAAGGGACCACAACCAGCTGCACCAGAAGCTTTAGCTTAAGGATGTGATTTCATGGATGATTTAAACTTTGATCAACGAGTTGCAGAATTAGGTCAACTTCGAGACCGGCTTCATCGATTAGAAGAAGACGACTACATGACGGCTTACTACAAGGGATACAGTAGTGAAGGTCAAACCGTCGATGAAATTAACGATGAGATAAGTGAACTTCGAACACAAGTTGAACAACTTCAAAATGAACTTGATGATGAGTAGTAAAAGGACGTCGGTTTTTAACCGGCGTCCTTTTTTGTTTCACGTGAAACATATTAATTATTATCCTTTTCATACATCGAAAAACTAATCGTAAACTCCTCGGCATCTTTATTATCTGTGACTTGATACTTATCTATTAAAGACAAGAAGTCCTGCACAAACTTTGTCTTCTGTTTTCCAGGTATTTTAACCGAATTGGAAACCCAAGTCATCAACTCTTCTTCCGGAACAGTTGCTTCTTGTACTTTGTTTAAGTGAACTTCATATGCTTTCCGATCATCTTGCTGCTGAGCTAAGAACAACGCCATTAACAACTCCGGATGCTGCTTAGCATATTCTTGATTTATATTAATTCTTTGTGATTCTTGCTGAAAAACCCCAGTTGATCGATACAACTTTTCAGTCAGATTCTTAACCTGTCGTGTTCCAACCACTTCTAACAATTGAAGTTCAGTTAACTTTTGAATTGGATAGTAAAGATTAGATGATTTTAAGTTTAGCTTGTTAGCTAAGTCTTTGGTACTGATACCATTTTCTCCTGTGGCAGCATTCAGAATCCTTCGATTTCGGTCATCATTAAAAATTGAAACAAGTTCATTCATTTTATTTGTCAAAATTATTATCTCCAACTTTTTGTTTATATACTTTAATTGAAATGAGAATTAAAACTAAATTGATCAAACCACTACCTAATAAAACCAAACCGCTATTAAAATGATTATACAGAAAACCAGCTAATAAAACCCCGAGTGGCATAACTAATGGACTGATCGTATTAATTAAGTTGAATACTCTACCTTGAAAATTCTCTGGAATATTAAGTTGTAAGTATCCAAAGGCAGGAACATCAATTTTGAATGATACAACACCCGAAATCAAATTACCTAAAATAAAGTAGGTTATAAGAAATGTTTGATTCATACCGTGACCTATTATTGCAGGAATTGCCATCAAACAAGTAATTACTGCAAATAAAGCGATGTAATTAAATGATATCTCAATCTGATTTTTCTTAATTTTAGTCTTGGCAAATAGAACGCCAGCGAGCACCATACCAACCGAGAAAGCTGCCTCAATTAGCCCATATCCAAACTTGGATAAATGAAAGACATGAAGAACTATAAATGGAACTCCAACATCAATAAATGATACGAAAAAGTTAATCAGTGGCAGGATTAAAACCAACATAAAAATATTCTGATGTTCTTTTAAGTATGCGAATCCCTCTAGCATATCTTTTTTTAAATTAAGCTTCACATTAACTTCATTAGTTACTTCATTGAACTTCAGAGTTAGCACAAATAGCATACTAATGCCTACACCAACCAGCACAATAACAGGAATTAAGTCCATCTGGACTAATCCATACACCATCGCTCCTAACAATGGACTGACGATATTTGCAACTGATCGAACAACTTGAATACCAGAATTAAGACTAGGTAGATTATCTTTTGAAACAAAATTTATTAACGATGCCTGAAAGGTTGAACCGACTAATTGCTGACCTATATTAAGTAAGATCAATAATCCAATTAATGGTAAAACTATCTGACCTGAAATATGGCTAAAAAAACCAACAAACAACAATAAAACTAGTAAAATCTCTAGCTGTGATAGGACAATAATTCGTTTATGACTAAAATGATCGATCAATGGTCCAACAACAGGAAACAAGATAACTCCCACAATTGGACCAACAATCAAACTCAAGCCAAAGTTAATGGCCGACCCCGTTTTTTGCAATAAGAGTAATCCAATCGCAAAATCTAAAGTACCATAACAAACCGGATCAATTAAGTTAATTAGGACGATTTTTAATCCCTGTATGTACTCCTGCCTTTTACTCAAACGCCTCATCTTCTATCGTTAAAATATATTTTAACGTTATACTATACTTTAATATAGAAAAGTCAAATTAAAAAGACCTCCATAGTGGAAGTCTTTCAAATAATTAAACTTTAGCAATACGACCTTGTTGAATATAAACACTCAAAATAGCGATATCAGCGGGGTTAACACCACTGATTCTTGATGCTTGCGCCAAGGTTGCAGGTTGAATTTTTTCCAGCTTTTGACGGCCTTCAGTAGCAAGACCATTAATCGCTGCGTAATCAATACGATCTGGAATCTTCTTTTCTTCCATCTTCTTCAAGTGATCTACACGAGCTTTAGCTTTCTTAATATATCCGGCATACTTCGTTTCGATTTCAACTTGTTCAACTACTCGACGATCAAGATCCTTATCTGAGGCTGGAATGAACTTCAAAAGATCATTATAAGTAACTTCGGGACGACGCAAGAATTCTGATGCTAACACACCATCTTTAAGTCCATTTGCACCATGTTCAGTGAGAAATTCTTCAACTTGTGAAGGCTTGATTCGATACTCACTCAAACGTTGTAATTCAGCTTTGATATCAGCTTTCTTTTGCAAATAAGCGTTGTATTCGTCTTCATTAACAAGTCCTAATTCGTGACCCATTTCAGTAAGTCTTAGATCAGCATTGTCATGGCGTAAAATTAAACGATATTCGGCACGACTGGTTAGTAAACGATAAGGTTCTTTTGTTCCCTTTGTAACCAAGTCATCAATCATAACTCCGATATAACCATCACTACGCTTTAAGGTAAATTCTGATTTGCCTAATGCACGACGACCAGCATTAATACCTGCCATCAATCCTTGTCCAGCTGCTTCTTCATAACCTGAAGTTCCATTTGTTTGACCTGCAGTAAATAAGTTTTTAACCAACTTAGTTTCTAGTGATGCTTTCAATTGATATGGTGCAACAACATCATATTCAATAGCATAACCAGGGCGCATCATTTCTGCATTTTCCAAACCTTTAATTGAATGGAGAATTTGTTGTTGAACTTCTTCAGGCATTGAAGTTGAAAGCCCTTGAACGTACCATTCTTCTGTCTTACGGCCTTCTGGTTCAAGGAATAATTGGTGACGACTCTTGTCCGCAAAGCGGACGATTTTATCTTCAATTGAAGGACAATAACGAGGACCGACACCTTCGATCATACCTGAGAACATTGGTGCACGATCTAGGTTTTGACGAATGATTTCATGTGTCTTCTCATTTGTATATGTTAACCAACATGAAAGTTGATTTTTAAGTTCAATATACTTACTGTCTGGTGTTTGGAAACTGAAATGGTTTGGTTCAACATCACCAGGTTGTTCTTCAGTTTCGTCATAATCAATTGTTCCACCATCAACTCGAGGAGGAGTACCTGTCTTGAAGCGTTCCAAATCAAAATGATACTTTTCTGTTAAGTTCTTAGTCAGTTCCATAGCTGGTTGTGAGTTATTAGGACCTGATGAATATGTTAATTCTCCAATAATAATCTTACCGCGTGCAGCTGTCCCTAATGTAAGAACCACACTCTTGGCATGGTAACGTGCTCCTGTATTAGTAATAATTCCCTTACATACACCATCTTCAACAATTAAATCATCAACAATTCCCTGACGTAATGTTAAGTTAGGTTCATCTTCAATTGTCTTCTTCATTTCAGCATGGTATGCATGCTTATCTGCTTGAGCTCTAAGTGCCCTAACAGCAGGTCCTTTACCAGTATTGAGCATTCGCATTTGAACGTAGGTCTTATCGATATTACGACCCATTTCTCCACCAAGTGCGTCAATTTCTCTAACAACGATTCCCTTAGCCGGTCCACCAATTGATGGATTACATGGCATGAAAGCGACCATATCTAAATTAATTGTCATGAGTAAAGTCCGATTACCCATTCTTGCAGCTGCTAAAGCTGCTTCAGAACCAGCATGTCCTGCTCCAACAACGATTACATCATAATCGCGACCATCATACTGCTTAACTTCTGTCATTATTCCCACTCCGTAATTTTATTTTCCTAAACAGAACTGACTAAATAGTTGATCTAATAATTCATCTTGATAACTATCACCAGTGATTTCACCAAGTAGCTCCCAAGCTCTAGTCATATCAATCTGTACTAAATCAACTGGAATATCATTATCAAGACCTTCTAAAACTGAATCTAAAGCATCAGAAGCTTGTTTTAGTAGTCCAATATGACGTGCATTAGTTACCATAATATTATTAGAATTATTTTCAATATTACCTGCGAAGAACATCTTCGCGATTCTTTCTTCTAGTGCTTTTGTGCCTAGTGGCTCGATTGCTGATGAATTAATTAACTCATCATTTTTAACCACATTATGAAGTTCATTTAAGTCAATCTTAGTTGGTAAATCAGTTTTATTTAGCACGACGATTCGTTTACTACCTTCAGTGAGCTTCAATAGCTGTCGGTCTTCTTCTCGTAAAGGTACACTGCTATCTAATACTAGAACCACCAAATCAGCTGTACTGATAGCTTTCTTGCTACGTTCAACCCCAATTTTTTCAACCTTATCATCTGTATCATGAATTCCGGCTGTATCAACTAGTTTTAATGGGACTCCTTGCACATTGACATATTCTTCAATTACATCTCGGGTTGTTCCAGCAACATCAGTTACAATCGCTTTATCTTCATGTAAGAGGTGATTTAAGATACTAGATTTTCCAACATTAGGATGACCAACAATTGCAGTTGCTAATCCATCACGAAGTACCTTACCTTGCTTAGCCGTTGCTAACAACATTTGAACTTGGCCTTTAACTTCAACTGCTTTTTCTCGCAGTAATCGACTAGTCACCGTTTCAACATCATCGTATTCAGGATAATCAATGTTTACTTCCACTTGAGCCAACACATCTAAGATATCTTGACGTAAATTAGCAATCAAAGTCGATAAATTACCATCTAATTGGTCCAAAGCAACCTTCATCGATTGATCCGTCTTAGCACGAATTAAATCCATCACGGCTTCAGCTTGAGACAAATCAATCCGTCCATTTAAGAAGGCGCGTTCAGTAAATTCACCAGGTTTAGCCAAACGAGCTGAACCACCTAAAATCAATTGTAAAATTCGGTTAGTTGCAACAATCCCACCGTGACAGTTAATTTCAACAACGTCTTCTCGCGTATACGTATTAGGTGCCCGCATGACTGATACCATTACTTCGTCAACTTCTTGTTCCGTATCTGGATCAATAATATGGCCATAGTTAATAGTATGACTAGCAACTTTATCTAAGTTCTTTCCTTTATAAAGTTGACTAGCTACCTCAATTGCATTTTCTCCACTAATTCGGATAATCGAGATTCCACCCTCACCAGATGGCGTTGAAATTGCGGCAATCGTATCAAACTCTGTAGCAACGTTTTGCATAGTATTTTCCTTTCATTCCAATAAAAAAAGTGCCACTCCACCCAAAATAAGCCGGGTGGACAAAGCACTTTCACTACTTCATCGTATTCAATTTATCTGAGATATATCTTAAAAGGTTATGGGGCGTTTGTCAATTCAAAATGTTTTCGTCTACTTAAATGCTTGAATTATCATTGGAATAAACCAAGTTAACCAGCCACCAAAAGCAAAAACTAAAAACAAATACCACCACGGGTTACGCAAGTAGACGCTCATATGAGAGCTATCCTTTGCTCCACCAACAGTAATTCGTTCTCTTAAATCTGGACTACCTTTAACTAAAGGATCTAATCCAACATAAAGAACTTCACTAAGCTTGATCAAGGTTTCGGTCTCGGGATATTTTCGACCTTCCTCGTAGTCAATCACATCTTGAGTGGAGACCGAAATCTTATGGGCCAATTTTTCTTGGGTCCAGGCGTGTGATTCTCGTTGCTCACGAATCTGCTCACCAAATTTCATAATGTCTCACCTCAATTCAAAAATCAGCGACACACTATAGACAGCAATGTGATATTGAGCTGCAATTGAAGTTAACAATGAACTTCAATTGCAACAAAAAAAGATTGATGACTTCTGTCATCAACCTTATTTTAACTTATTTACGCTTACTTTGGGTAGCTTTACGCTTAGCCTTTTTAATTGCACGTTCGCGATCTTTTTCGGCCTGGAGCTTAGCTTCACGCTCTCGATTGATCTTAAATGGATTTTGAATAACTAACGTTTGTCCCACTTGGAACAAGTTAGTAACAACCCAGTATAGTGAAACCGCAGATGGAACACTCAAAGCGGTGAAGAAGATAATGATTGGCATACCATATGTCATCATTGAAGTTACTCCACTAGCTGATGATTGTGGTTGAGACTTCATTGATAGCCATGTACTTACAAAAGTAAATAAGGCAGCTAACACTGGCAAAATGAAGTATGGATCCTTATCACCAAGGTTAAGCCACAAGAATGTACCTTCCTTTAATACTTGGGTACGACTAACGGCCGCATACAAAGCATATAGAACTGGCAACTGAACTAAGAGTGGCAAACAACCGGCAACTGGATTAACACCTGCTTCAGCATATAGCTTTTGTTGTTCTTCACGAAGTTTTTGTTGTGTTTCAGTATCCTTAGAAGAATACTTCTTTTGTAACTTTTGAACTTCCGGTTGAATTTCAGCCGTTTTCATTGAGGTTCTTGTTTGATAAATCATCAGTGGTAAGATCACGATTCGAATAATAATGGTAAAGATGATAATACCCCAACCATAGTTATTGCCGAAGATCTTAGAAAGATAAACAATAAACTGGGAAAAATGGTAAACAATTACGCCATCCCAGAACCCCTTACTATGACTAGTAATTGGTGCAGTACCACAAGCTGTAAGAATTAACGACAAAGCCGCTAAACTTGTTAATGTGATATTTCTTTTAAAATGTTTCACTTTTCTTCCTCACTTTGATCTGAAACAAATAAACCAGCTAAATGAAAGACATGGTTCAATTGTTCCTTGGTTTCTTTCATAGGTAATCCAGAAGTTTGAGGGCGGGCGATGACTAAGAAATCAACATCACGACGTAATTCAGGTTTCATTTCCAAAATGCTTTGCCGAATTCTTCTTTTAACAAAGTTTCGCATTACAGCATTACCGATTTTTTTACCGACCGAAATACCCACTCGAAAATGAGGTTGATCTGGTTTGTCCATAACGTAGACAATAAATTTACGATTTGCAAAAGAATTATGTGTTTCAAATACTTTTTGAAATTCTAATTCTTTTTTGATTCGAAATGATTTACGCATGTTTCCCTCTCCCAGACTTTAAATCACACATATTATATGTATAAAAAATAAAATCCTTCTCTGAATTAACTAAAATAAAAGACCACTGGGATCAGTGGCCTTATGCAGATAATACTCTTCTACCTTTTTGACGTCGACGGGCCAAAACTTTACGGCCGTTACTTGTACTCATGCGTTTTCGGAATCCGTGAACGCGTTGACGATGACGTTTCTTTGGTTGATATGTTCGCTTCATTAGTGATCCACCTCCTGGAAATAACACAATACTGAAACTGAAAAACATTTATTTTAAAAAATCAGTTTATGTTCCTTTTAACAATTACCATAATATATTAGCATAAAATCCCAACAAATCAAACCTCGAATTTAAAAAAATACGCCGGCTTATTAACAATATCGGGCAGCTACAGTTCATTAGCTGTGGATAAACTATAAATCGATTTTATTCTGTGCACAACCTTTTGAACGGATTTGACCCTAAATCACACCTTGTTCAAAAAGTTATCCACAAATATCAAAAAATCTGTTAATAAACTATTCCATCCTTGATGTGACGCTCTTTTTTATCCACAGATTTTTTTAATTAACGGTTAATATCTGGTTAATAATAACCAAGAAGTCCACATATTCAGTGCCTGTGGATTATTCCATTAACTTGATGTTCCTAATCTTAAATAGTTTTCCACAATCTGTGGAAAACTTTATTTTTTCATGTTAAAATTTACTAGCAAATTAAACCGTTGGAGGAGTTCTCGTGCCCAATTACAATGAATTATGGAATCAAATTGAATCTGAACTAAAGAGTGAATCTTCCATGTCAAAGGATGCCTTCCATGAATGGATTGATGCTGCTGAACCATTATCACTTAAAGATGATGTTCTAACCATTCTGTTGCCTTCCTTTGTACATCGTAGTTACTGGAATGATCATATTAAGAATTCTGTTATGGAACATGCTTATAAAATTACCGGTAAACCGATTCGCTTCGAGTTAGTTTTAAAGGATGAGATTAAAGAAGAAGCAAAACCTGAACCAGTTCAAACTACCTTAACTCCTGAACCTGAAAAGCAACCTTCCTCAGAGTTTATGGAAGAAACTAAATTAAATAGTAAATATACTTTTGAAACTTTTGTTACTGGTAGTGGTAATCAAATGGCTCACGCTGCAGCTTTAGCAGTATCTGAAGATCCCGGAACTTTATACAACCCGCTCTTCTTCTATGGTGGTGTGGGACTAGGAAAAACCCATTTGATGCACGCCATTGGTCATCAAATTTTGAAAAATGATCCTAAAACTCGTGTTAAATATGTAACTAGTGAAGCTTTCACTAATGATTTTATTAACTCAATTCAAAAGAACCGGCAAGAAGAGTTCCACCAGACTTATCGTAACGTTGATCTTTTATTAGTAGATGACGTGCAATTCTTTGCTGATAAGGAAGCTACCCAAGAAGAATTCTTCCATACTTTTGAATCCTTATATAATGATCAAAAACAAATTGTTCTAACATCTGATCGTTTACCAAATGAAATTCCTAAGTTGCAAGAACGTTTGGTTTCTCGTTTCAAATGGGGCTTATCCGTTGATATTACACCTCCTAATTTGGAAACAAGAATTGCAATTTTACGGGAAAAGGCACTAGCTGATGAAATTGAGATTCCCGATGAAACTTTGAACTACATTGCTAATCAAGTTGATTCTAATATTCGTGAATTAGAAGGTGCCATGGCACGAATTCAAGCCTACGCTACTTTACAAAATGCCCAAATTACGACAGAACTTGCTAGTGAAGCCCTTAAGAGTCTTAACTTTGGCACTAACCTAAGTCATTTAACAATCGATATCATTCAAAACAAGGTTGCAGCTTATTTCCATGTGACTGTTAGCGAAATTAAAGGTAAGAAACGAACTAAGTCCATTGTTATTCCGCGTCAGGTGGCTATGTATCTAGCTCGCGAACTAACTGATAACTCATTACCTATGATTGGGGTCGAGTTTGGTGGAAAAGATCATACAACTGTTTTACATGCCTATGAAAAAATTAAAAAAGACATTGAAACTGACGATGATTTACAACGCCAAGTTGGAGATCTCAAAAGTGAGCTGAAACCTTAGATTGTGGATAAGTGTGGATAACTTCTCAATTACTTCAACAAGTTATCCACAGGCACTTTCCCGTTAAACAGCTCGATTCTTTCTTTTTAAACAGAAATCACAGCACTATTACTATTACTATCTTTTATATATAATTAAATATATTAAAAACGTCACCAAATAAAAGGAGTTCCAAACATATGCAATTTACTATTAAACGAAATGCTTTTATTAAAAAGTTAAATGCCGTTCAAAGAGCAATCTCTTCTAAAACGACTATTCCAATATTGACTGGTTTAAAACTAGAAGTTGAAGATGATCAAATCATTTTGACTGGTAGCAATACTGATATTTCAATTGAAACTACAATTTTAACTAGCGATGAAGAAGCTGGATTAAACATTGAAAGTACTGGATCAGTAGTTTTAACAGCTCGTTTCTTTGGTGAAATTGTTAAGAAACTCCCTGATGAAACTCTTACTTTAACTGTTTCAGATGGTTTCCAGACTACAATTACTTCTGGGGCAGCTGAATTTAAGATTAATGGTTTAGATGCTAATAACTTCCCACATCTACCAGAAATTGATAGCCAAACAACAATTGAATTGGACTCTGAAGTATTTAGTGAATTAGTACGTGAAACTGTTATCGCTGTTTCTAACCAAGAAAGTCGTCCAATATTGACTGGGATTCACTTTAAGTTAGATGGTGATCAATTAACTGCTGTTGCAACGGATAGTCATCGTTTAAGCCAACGAATTGTAAAGCTTCCCGGCAACACAACGGAGAGTTATGACATCATTATTCCAGGTAAGAGTTTGATTGAACTTACCAGAATGTTGGATGAATCAGTTAAGACAATTAAGATGCAGGTTTCTGAAAACCAAGCACTCTTCACATTTGACGATACTTTATTCTATTCACGTTTGTTAGAAGGTAACTATCCTGATACATCCCGTTTGATTCCAACTGAATCAACAACTAACTTGGAATTCTCAGCATCTGATTTGTTAGCTTCCATCGAACGTGCTTCATTACTTTCACATGAAGGTCGTAACAATGTGGTTAAATTAACCGTTAGTGCTGCTGATCAAGTTGTTAAAATTTCAGGTGATTCTCCTGAAGTCGGAAATGTTGAAGAACAGATTGCTACTAAATCAGTGACTGGGGAAGATTTAGAGATTTCATTTAACCCTGATTACATGAAAGATGCGCTTCGTTCTTTCGGTCAAACTGAAATCGATATGTCCTTCACATCTGCATTACGTCCGTTCACATTGGTACCAACTGAAGATCGTGAAAACTTTATTCAATTGATTACTCCTGTTCGAACATTCTAAAATCAGCAAGTGAAAATAAAATTAAGCTAATTTGGACTAAATCCAAGTTGGCTTTTTTTGTTTGTTTTAGTCGAAGAAGGCTAAAATTGCGAAAAAATACTCATTTCGGGTAAATAAGCTCTTTTTTAATAAAAATGGTTCAAGACAACTAAAAACGCTCAGAACGCGAAAATCTGCCGATAAAATTGTTTTTACCTCCTAAAAACGGTATAATACAGAGGTATATTGTGAGGGTGAAGACATGGAAAAAGAGATTAAAATTACAACGCCATTCATCACATTAGGCCAAATGCTAAAAGAAGAAGGCATTGTTGGTACTGGTGGTCAGGCAAAATGGTACTTGAGAGAAAATACGGTTCTTGTAAATCAGGAACATGACGATCGTCGCGGTCGTAAATTATATCCGGACTACGTTATTGAGGTTCCGGGAGAAGGCAGTTTTATAATCAAATCAAAGTCTGGTAAGTAAATGTATTTAAAAACTTTGCAGCTGCACAATTTTCGTAATTATTCGGAGTTAGAAGTGCAGTTTGGACCTGGTATTAACGTTTTGTTGGGTGAAAATGCTCAGGGTAAAACCAATTTATTAGAGTCAATTTATTTTTTGGCATTGACACGTAGTCATCGAACTTCTAACGATCATGATCTGATTAACTGGAAAGCCAAAGAAGCTTTGGTTAAGGGTGAAGTGCAAAAGGATTTAAGTGCAACACCATTAGAGATTTCACTGACTTCAAAGGGTAAGAAAGCCAAAGTAAATCATATCGAACAGAGTAAGCTCTCTTCGTATATTGGTCAGTTGAATGTGATCTTATTTGCGCCGGAGGATCTTTCGATTGTAAAAGGTGCTCCAGCAGTTCGACGTCGGTTTATTGATATGGAGTTTGGACAAATGAGCCCCAAATATCTTTATAACTTGGCTCAGTATCGAGCAGTTTTGAAACAACGTAATCTTTACTTGAAACAGTTGCAGATGAAACAAAAGGCCGATGAGGTCTTTTTAGATGTTTTATCGGATCAATTGGCAGCACATGGCGCTGAAATCATTTTTCAACGAATTGCCTTTTTGGAGAAGTTAGAAAAGTGGTCACAGGGCGTCCATCATGAAATTGCACAAGGTAAAGAAGAGTTAACGTTTCAATACGTTTCACCTTTAACGTCAAAACAAGTGGATTCAGTTGAAACAATCTATGCTGCGTTACAAGAGCTCTTTCAAAAACAACGTAGTAAAGAGATTCAACAAGGACGGACGTTGGTTGGTCCACATTTGGACGATGTTCAATTTCGAGTGAATGGCAAGAATGTTTCAACTTTTGGTTCCCAGGGCCAACAACGAACCACTGCACTGAGTGTTAAGTTAGCTGAAATTGACCTGATGAAAGAGGAAACAGGCGAGTATCCAATTTTGCTATTAGACGATGTGCTATCTGAATTAGATGACAGTCGCCAAACCCATTTACTGACGGCAATTCAAAATAAGGTGCAAACCTTTATTACAACGACGAGCTTAAGTGGCGTCGCGCAACAATTAATTAACGAGCCGAATGTCTTTAACATTCAGCATGGAATTTTGGAATCAACTGAGGAGGAATAACTGGTGGCAGACGAAAAAGAAACCAAAGAAGAATTAGCAAAAGAATATGATGCGAGCCAGATCCAAGTTTTAGAAGGACTTGAGGCGGTTCGTAAACGTCCCGGGATGTATATTGGTTCAACTAGCTCCCAAGGTCTCCATCATTTGGTATGGGAAATTATCGATAATGGTATCGATGAAGCGTTGGCTGGATTTGCTGACAAGATTGATGTCGTTGTTGAAAAAGATAACAGTATCACGGTCACTGATAATGGTCGTGGTATTCCAGTTGATGTTCAAAAGAAGACTGGTAAATCAGCCCTCGAAACAGTTTTTACAATCCTTCATGCTGGTGGTAAATTCGGCGGTGGCGGATACAAAGTATCTGGGGGACTTCATGGTGTTGGGGCTTCCGTTGTTAATGCGCTCTCAACTGAATTAGATGTTCGGGTCCTTCGTAATGGCGAAATCTATTACATGGATTTTGCGCGCGGTAAAGTTAAAACTGAAATGAAAGTTATCGGAGATACGGATCCTGAAGCACGTGGAACCATTGTCCATTTCGTTCCAGATCCAGATATCTTCCAAGAAACAACTGAATATGATATTAAAGTGCTTAGAACCCGAATTCGTGAGTTAGCCTTTTTAAATAAGGGTTTACGAATTACTTTGAAGGATATGCGTCCTGAAAAGCCCACGGAAGATGATTTCTTATACGAGGGTGGAATTAAGCACTACGTCGAATATTTGAACGCAGGAAAAGAAGTTATTTTCCCAGATCCAATCTACGTTGAAGGCATTAAAAAAGGTATTACGGTTGAAGTTGCTATGCAATATACCGAAGGATACCAAAGTAAGTTACTAACATTTACAAATAACATTCATACCTACGAAGGTGGAACCCATGAAGAAGGATTCAAACGTGCTTTAACTCGTGTAATCAATGATTACGCTAAGAGTTCTGGCATTCTAAAAGATAACGACGAAAAGTTGTCTGGTGATGACGTTCGTGAAGGTTTGACTGCCGTTGTCAGTGTTAAGCATCCAGATCCCCAATTTGAAGGTCAAACTAAGACCAAGTTGGGTAATTCCGATGCTCGAACAGCTGTTAACGAAATTTTTTCAGAGCATTTCAATAAATTCTTGATGGAAAACCCAACAGTGGCTCGTCAGGTTGTTGAAAAAGGAATGTTAGCATCCCGAGCTCGAATCGCTGCTAAACGTGCGCGTGAAGTAACACGTAAGAAGAGCGGTTTGGAACTTAATAATCTACCAGGTAAATTGGCTGATAATACTTCTAAAGATCCTGCAATCAGTGAATTGTTTATCGTCGAGGGTGATTCCGCCGGTGGTAGTGCTAAATCAGGTCGTTCACGTTTAACACAAGCAATTTTGCCAATTCGTGGTAAGATCCTGAACGTTGAAAAAGCAACGTTAGACCGTGTTTTAGCTAACGAAGAAATTCGTTCATTGTTCACTGCACTAGGTACTGGATTTGGTGAAGAATTTGATGTTACCAAAGCTAATTATCATAAATTAATTATCATGACTGATGCCGATGTCGATGGTGCACATATTAGAACGTTGTTATTAACATTGTTCTACCGTTACATGCGTCCGATGATTGACGCTGGGTTCGTTTATATTGCTCAGCCACCTCTTTACCAGGTTCGTCAGGGTAAGATGATCCAATATATCGATTCCGACGAAGAACTTGATGAAGTGTTGGGACAATTGCCACCATCACCTAAACCAGTTATTCAACGATACAAAGGTCTTGGTGAAATGGATGCGGAACAACTATGGGATACAACCATGAATCCAGATAATCGTCGTTTGCTTCGAGTTTCAGCTGAAGATGCTGATGCAGCTAGTGCTGATTTTGAAATGTTGATGGGTGACAAGGTTGAACCTCGTCGTAAATTCATCGAAGAAAACGCGGTTTACGTTAAGAATTTGGATATTTAATTTGAACAGTACGGTTAAAATAACTACCAAACAAGGAGGTAGAACGATTTGCCAGAAGAAATGCCAAGTCGAATTACAAACGTCAATTTAGGAAACGAAATGCGGACCTCATTCTTAGATTACGCAATGAGTGTTATCGTAGCTCGGGCCCTACCAGACGTACGTGATGGATTAAAGCCAGTGCATCGTCGTATTTTATACGGGATGAATGAACTGGGAGTTACACCTGAAAAACCATATAAGAAATCTGCCAGAATTGTTGGGGATGTTATGGGTAAGTACCATCCCCATGGTGACTCCGCAATTTACGAATCAATGGTTCGTATGGCGCAAGACTTTAGTTATCGTTACATGCTAGTTGATGGTCATGGTAACTTCGGTTCCGTCGATGGTGATGGCGCCGCTGCTATGCGTTATACCGAAGCTCGAATGAGTAAGATTACTTTGGAAATGCTCCGTGATATTAATAAAAACACGGTTGATTTCCAAGAAAATTATGATGGAACAGAACGTGAACCTAAGGTTTTACCAGCTCGTTTTCCAAATTTACTAGTTAACGGTGCAACCGGGATTGCTGTTGGTATGACAACCAATATTCCACCGCACAATTTGGGTGAAGTAATTGCTGCTATTCATATTTTGATGGATAACCCAGAAGCAACTGTTGCTGATTTGATGGAAGCTGTTCCCGGTCCTGATTTTCCTACTGGCGGAATTGTTATGGGTAAATCTGGTATTCGTAAAGCTTACGAAACTGGTCATGGAACGATTATTTTACGTGCCAAAGTGGATATTGATACAGAAAAAAATGGTCGTGAAAAGATTGTTGTCACTGAGTTGCCTTACATGGTTAACAAGGCTAAGTTAATTGAACGAATTGCTGAATTAGCTCGTGACAAACGAATCGAAGGAATCACTGACGTTAACGATGAATCTGACCGTGAAGGGTTACGAGTAGTTGTTGATGTTCGTCGTGATACCAGTGCTTCAGTTGTCTTAAACAACTTATACAAAATGACCTTAATGCAGACCACCTTTGGATTTAACATGTTGGCAATCGTTGACGGTGCTCCAAAGATTCTCAGCTTAAAAGAAATTTTACAGAAATACTTAGTTCACCAAGAAGAAGTTATTACTCGTCGTACACAATTTGACTTGAAACGGGCTGAAGCTCGAGCTCACATTTTAGAAGGTTTACGAATTGCCCTTGATCATATCGATGAAATTATCTCGATTATCCGTAATTCACAAACCGCTGAAGTAGCTAACGATCAATTGATGAACAACTATTCACTTTCAGACAAACAAGCACAAGCCATTCTTGATATGCGTTTGGTTCGTTTAACTGGTTTGGAACGTGAAAAGGTTGAAGATGAGTACAACAAAGTTATGGCAGCCATTACAGACTACCGTGATATCTTGGCTCATAAAGAACGTGTTAACCAAATTATTTATGACGAATTACTAGAAATTCAAGCTAAATTTGGCGATCCACGTCGAACCGAATTGATGATTGGTGAAGTTTTAAGCCTTGAAGATGAGGACTTGATTGAAGAAGAAGACGTCATGGTTACGTTAACTCACAATGGTTACGTTAAACGAATGGCTACTTCTGAATTTAAGACTCAGCATCGTGGTGGTCGTGGAATCCAAGGGATGGGTGTTCATGATGACGACTTTATTGAGAACCTAATTTCTACTTCAACCCATGACGTGCTCTTATTCTTTACCAACGCTGGTAAGGTCTACAGCATGAAGGGTTATGAAATTCCCGAATACAGTCGTACTGCTAAAGGAATTCCAGTTATTAACTTGCTCGGTGTTAGCAACGGCGAGAAGATTCAAGCCGTCATTAACATTGGTCGTAACAATGGTGATGAAGACAACGAAAATCGTTTCTTGTTCTTCACAACCTTGAAAGGTGTTGCTAAACGAACACCGGTTAGTGAGTTCTTGAATATTCGAAGCAATGGTCTTAAAGCTATTAATTTGAAAGAAGAAGATGAACTAATTAACGTTGCGATTACTTCCGGTGATGAGAACATTATCATCGGAACGCATAAGGGTTACGCAGTTAGCTTTAGTGAAAAGGATGTTCGCTCAATGGGACGTTCGGCTACTGGGGTTCGCGGAATTCGTTTGCGGGATGAAGATTATGTTGTTGGTGTTGATATTCTTAAACCAGATAGTAATGTCTTAATCATTACGGAAAATGGTTACGGAAAACAAACACCAGCTGGCGAGTATCCAATCAAGGGTCGTGGTGGTAAAGGTATTAAAACTGCTAATATCACTGAAAAGAACGGACCATTAGCTGGATTAACGACTGTCAGTGGTGAAGAAGATATCATGTTAATTACGGATCGTGGAGTTATGATTCGCTTTAATATTGATTCAGTTTCACAAACTGGTCGTGCAACACTTGGTGTTCACGTAATTCGAATTGATGAAGGATCAAAGGTAGCCACAATGGCTAAAGTTGCTCCAGAACCGGATGAGGAAACTACTGAAGTTGAAGAACAATCAACAACTGCAGAAGTAACAGAAAATCCAGAAAAAACAGAAGAATAAAAATCAAAACCTGAATTTCGATGTACTTAGTTATATATCGTAAATTCAGGTTTTTTGTTTATTGGATTGCTTCTATGAGTTACAGGTGTTATACTTTTTATTTGTGAGTTGCTCACTATTTGGAGCAAACTTTCCTTGTTCTCTACGTTGTGATAGAGAACCTATAGACCGTGAGGAGGTGTAGAACACATGGAACAAAAGAACTATGAAATCACTTATATCATCGCTCCTAATCTAGATGATGCTGCTAAAACTGCTCTTGTAGAACGTTTTGACGGTATTTTGAAGGATAATGGCGCTGAAGTTATTGATTCAAAGGACTGGTCCAAACGTCGTTTTGCTTATGAAATTGGTGGATTTAACGAAGGTATTTACCACGTCATCAATGCAACAGCAACAGACGACAAAGCCCTTAACGAATTCGACCGTATTTCAAAGATTACTGATGGAATTCTCCGTCACATGATCGTTGTCCGTTAATATAAACTAAGAACTTAACTTTTAAACAAAGGAAGGAGCGGATCCTATATGATTAACCGAACAGTACTCGTAGGACGCCTAACAAGAGATCCTGAATTACGATATACAGGTAGTGGTGCTGCAGTTGTATCTTTTACAGTTGCTGTTAACCGCCAGTTTACGAACTCACAGGGAGAACGGGAAGCCGATTTCATTAACTGTGTAATGTGGCGTAAAGCTGCAGAAAACTTCGCAAACTTTACTCGAAAGGGTTCCCTCGTTGGTATTGATGGTCGTATTCAGACCAGAAATTACGAAAACCAACAGGGCCAAAGAGTGTTTGTAACGGAAGTCGTTGCTGATAACTTCTCATTGCTTGAATCTCGTTCAGAATCTGAACGTCGTCAAAGTAGTGAAAGTCACAATGATAGTCAAGGATCTATGCCTTCTCAACCATCATCAAATCCATTTGATGCGGGTCAATCAGATTCAGGTGCACAACAACCAAATAGTAATCCGAATGATCCATTCGCTAACGGCGGACAATCAATTGATATCTCTGATGATGATTTACCATTCTAATAATTAGAGGAGGGAAATCACATGGCATTTCAAAAACGTGGTGGTAACCGTCGTCGCCGTAAGGTAGATTACATTGCTGCTAATCACATCGAATACATCGATTACAAAGACACAGAACTTTTAAAGCGTTTCATCTCAGAACGCGGAAAGATCTTGCCTCGTCGTGTTACAGGTACAAGTGCTAAGAACCAACGTCGTTTGACTATTGCAATCAAACGTTCACGTATCATGGGCTTACTACCATTCGTAGCAGAAGACTAATATTAATCAAAAACATTAGACCGTTTGGTTTAATGTTTTTTTATTTTACATAAAGAATATTGAAGCAGCGTGACTAGGCCACAAGTGAACCTATTTATGCTAAAATTAACATAGTGTTGTTAAATTCAGACGGGAGAAAACCATGAAATTTGTAGATCGCATTCCAGCCTTCATACGAAATCCACGGGTTGCAGTTTTAACTGGTGTAATCATATTCTTATCACTAGTTGGACTGGCCTTGGCTTTCTATATCAATATTATTATCGGCTTAATCATGCTGTTGTTGGTTGTGATAGGCGGTGTATTTAGTGTACGCACTCTTGGCGTATTGGCTGAAGAGACCAATAAGTACATTACAGACCTTTCATTTCGGATTGATCGAAGTGAACAGGAAGCTACACTTTCAATGCCTGTCGGAATTTTAATTTATAGCGAACAAAATCGAATTGAATGGGTTAATCCGTACTTACAAAGATATTTTGGTGATAAACAGGTTTTGGGACGTCCTTTAGAAGATGTTGATAAAGACTTGGCAGGTTTTATAAAAAACTATAATGCTGAAGATGCTGATACGACTCACATTACGTGGGGTGAAAATCGATTTGAAATTACGGTTGAACCAGAAGATCATGCGGTTTACCTAATGGATATTACCCTCTACGCTAAGATGCAAGAGGCCTTTGATAATCGAAAAGTGGTTATTGGACAGATTTTCTTAGATAACTATGACGAAATCACACAATCAATGACTGATTCTGATATTTCCAATTTGAATAATTTCGTTACCAATCAGGTTTCTGGTTGGGCTGAACAATTTGGAATGTATCTAAAACGCGTTGATGATGATCATTTCTTTGTCATTATGTATCGTGAGACTTTAGACAAAGTTGAAAAAGATAGTTTCAAGTTGTTGGATACCATCCGAGAATCAACTTCTAAACAAAATTCACCGGTTACCCTCAGTATCGGAATTGCTTATGGAGATGATGATTTAAATCATTTATCTGACCTATCACAGAGTAATCTTGATTTGGCTTTGGGTCGTGGTGGTGACCAAGTTGTTGTTAAGACGGATGATGAACAACCACGTTTCTACGGCGGTAAGACTAATCCGATGGAAAAACGGACTCGTGTTAGAGCTCGAATGATTAGCCAAGCAGTTCAAGAATTAATGAATCAGTCTGATCAAGTCTTTGTTATGGGACATTCTCGTCCTGATTTAGATTCAATCGGTGCGTGTTTAGGAATTCGTCGGATTGCTCAAATGAACAAGAAAGACTGTTGGATTGTTTTAGACCAAACCGGTTTGCATTCTGATGTTAGACGATTAATCGATTCACTTGATGAAGATGTTAAGAACTCAATCATCACCCCTGATCAAGCAGTGGAAAATGCTACTAGTCAGAGCCTGTTAGTAATGGTCGATCATTCTAAGCCATCAATCTCAGCAGCACCTGAATTATTTGAAAAATTAAGTAACCGAACAATTATTATTGATCATCACCGTCGAGGAACTGAATTCCCTGAAAATCCAGTTTTGGTTTACATTGAGCCATATGCTTCATCAACTTGTGAGTTGATTACCGAAATGTTCGAATATCAATCTCATGATGGGGATCCAATCCTTCCAATTGAAGCTACCGGAATGTTAGCTGGTATTGAAGTCGATACGAAGTCATTTACCGTTCGAACGGGGACAAGAACCTTTGATGCAGCTAGTTATTTACGTTCTGTAGGAGCTGACGAGGATATTATTCGAGGCTTCTTGAAAGAAAACGTTGATAGCTATCTACAACGAAACCATTTGATCGAATCTGTTGAGTTCGTGAAAGATATTTATGCCATTTGTGTTGGTGAGGATGATACTAAATATGATCCTGTTGTGGCAGCACAGGCGGCGGACTCGTTACTGCAGATTTCTGGAGTCGAAGCGTCATTTGTAATTACGCGCCGTGATGATAAAATAGTAGGAATATCTGCTCGTAGTGGTGGCAATGAAAATGTGCAAATCATTATGGAAGAACTAGGCGGCGGTGGTCATTTGGCCATGGCTGCAACCCAGTTAGAAGATGTCACTGTTTCAGATGCTAAAACGAAATTAGTTGATATTTTAACTAAAACCGATGAGGAAGAAAAAGAGGAGGACTAAATCATGAAAGTTATTTTTCTTGAAGATGTAAAGGGTAAGGGTAAACGCGGTCAGGTTAAGAATGTACCTGATGGTTATGCTCAAAACTTTTTAATTAAAAATGGTAAAGCTAAAGAAGCTAGTGCCGCAGCTATGAGCCAATTAAAGGGTCAACAAAGAGCTGAAGAAAAACATGAAGCAGAAATTCTCACTGAAGCAAAGACACTAAAGACTGAACTTGAAGCTGATAAAACAGTGGTTGAAATCAAGGCTAAGTCTGGTGAAGACGGTCGTTTATTTGGATCAATTCCAAGTAAACAAATCGCAACTGCTTTAGAAAAACAATTTCAAATTAAAATTGATAAACGTAAAATTGAATTACACGAACCAATTAAAACGATGGGATACACGAATGTACCAGTTAAACTTCATCCAGAAGTAACGGCTACAATTCGAGTTCACGTATCCGAACAATAGGATTAGCAACGGTAGTTTGGGAGAAGAAACATGGATAATGGAATTTTAGAGAATCAAACGCCACCGCAAAACCAGGAAGCTGAAAAAGCTGTTCTGGGAGCGATCTTTTTAAGTACGGATGCGATTGTGGATGCCATGGAGTTTATTACGGCGGATGATTTTTATCGTCACGCTCATCAAGTAATCTTCCAAGTTATGGTGGACTTAAATGACGCTGATGAAGCAATTGATGTTGTGACAGTTAATAATGCTTTAACTGAACGCAACCAGATTGAAGATGTTGGTGGCATTAGTTATATCGCTGAATTAGCTGCTTCAGTTCCAACCGCCGCTAATGTGGCTTACTATGCCAAGATTGTGCAAGAAAAGTCGATCTTACGTCGTTTGATTAACACGGCTACAAAGATTGTTACTAGTGGTTATAACCAAGATGGTAGTGTTAGTGAACTGTTAGATGATGCTGAACGTCAAATTATGGAAGTTTCAGAAAACCGTAATAAGGCTGGTTTCAAAGTTATTTCTGAAGTTCTAACAACGACCATGGAAGAAATCGATAAACGTTATCAAAATGATGATGATATTACCGGACTTCCAACTGGATTTAGAGAATTAGATAAAATTACAACTGGACTGCATGAAGATGAATTAATCATTTTGGCTGCTCGTCCAGCGGTTGGTAAAACCGCCTTTGCCCTGAACATTGCTCAGAACGTCGGAACTAAAACTGATAAATCCGTTGCAATCTTCAGTTTGGAAATGGGTGCGGAACAGTTAGTTAATCGTATGCTTTGTGCAGAAGGCAGTATTGATGCGAACCATTTAAGAACTGGTCAGTTGAGTGAAGAAGAATGGCAAAACTTGATTGTTGCGATGGGTTCATTGGCCAAAGCTAATATCTTTATCGATGATACTCCCGGAATCAAAGTTTCTGCGATTCGAGCTCAATGCCGTCGCTTGGCTAAGGAACAAGGTAACCTAGGATTAATTGTGATTGATTATTTGCAGTTGATTGAAGGATCCGGCCAAGAAAATCGTCAACAAGAAGTTTCAGCTATTTCACGTCAATTAAAGAAATTGGCGAAAGAACTAGGGGTTCCTGTTATTGCTCTTTCACAGCTTTCTCGTGGTGTGGAACAACGACAAGATAAACGACCAGTGATGTCTGATATTCGTGAATCTGGATCAATTGAACAGGATGCTGATATTGTTGCTTTCTTATATCGTGAAGATTACTACGAACGTGATAATGAGAGTGATGATCAAAATGATCCACGGGATGAAGAGGATGCTAACGTAGGTCCAGTTGAAGTTATTATTGAAAAAAACCGTAGTGGTGCGCGTGGAACGGTCAACTTATTATTTATTAAGTCCTATAACAAGTTTTCATCGTTAGCCTACGTACCAGACAACGGATAGTACTACTTAAAAGAGCTGAGTTAACACAACAGCGGATGATTTGAAATTTTAAATCGTCCGCTGTTGTTATTAAATTAAGGTATTTATATAAGGGAGGACAACATGCGCGAGTTAAAATTACGATGGCTATTACTGGGTAACTTGATCGACAGTATTGCTATGAGTGCCGTTTGGCCATTAACAACCATCTATATGCATCAGGAATTAGGTCACAGTCTGGTGGCTGCGGGGATTGTTCTCTTTTTAAATTCGGTTGCAAGTATCATTGGAGCATTTGTAGCAGGTCAGTTATTTGATAAGTATGATAGCTATTATTTAATTCTTGGTGGAATTGCATTTACGTGGACGGCAATGTTTGTGTTGATCTTCTTTAATGCCTGGCCTATTTATCCCATTATGCTCGTTTTAATTGGTTTTGGGACCGGTTGGATTGCTACGCTGAGTAATTCACTCGGAACGACTATTCGAGCCCGAGACGGCCGTTATGTGTTTAATATGCTATACTTCGTGCAAAACTTAGGAGTGATGCTCGGAACAGCCCTAGTTGGGTTAATGTTTAAGCATAGTGTGGCACCACTATTTATTGTGTCGGTTGTCCTATTTACTATTTTCTTCATAGTGGCAAGCCTTACCTATCATGTCGATCCAGCAGTTCAGCATCGTCATGTCAATAATGGCGAAACGGCAGCTGGAAAGAGTGTGGTACCCAAAGTTAATATGACAATTATCATGTCATTTTTCATTGGTTTGCTAGTGATGTGGATCTTCTATCAACAATGGAACAGTACGGTTTCAGTCTACATGTTGCAGTTGCACATTCCACTTCGAGACTACAGTTTCCTTTGGACGGTTAATGGATTCTTTATCTTAGTGGTTCAGGCATTAATGAGTGCTTTAGGTGGAAAATTATTCAAGGATCCTTATCACCAAGTGTACTTTGGAATATTCTTCTTCATGTTGTCATTTGGAATTCTAGCCATTGCACATCAGTACTTCTACTTCTTGTTAGCTATGATTGTGCTAACAATTGGAGAAGCGATTGCCTTTCCAACGATTCCAGCAATTGTCAATTTGCTATCGCCGTATGATCAAAAAGGTAAGTATCAAGGTCTAGCCAGTTCATTTCCTTCTGCGGGACGTGCAATTGGACCATTAGTTGGTAGTTCAATTATTGAATTAACTTCTTTTGAAATGTTCTATGGCTTTGGGATGATTGTAATTCTAGTTCTTCTTGTTGTTTTAATTGTTATTATGGAATCAATGAAACGCAGAGCAGAAAACTTTGAATAAAATGAAAAAGAGTCAGAGCAAAAATTTTGCTCTGACTCTTTTCTACGTTCATGAACTTTAATAGTTTAAATCCGGGAAACAAGGCTGACTCTTGTGCTTAGCTACGAAAACCAAACGATTCCAAGTGCGAATCATTCGATTTCCTATGCTATGCTCAGAGTCAAATCGCCTTTTTTCCCACTCTCCTTAGTATATTTAAGTTAAATGAAACAATTGTTGAACTTCATCTGAAACTAGTTCTTTTGGGCGAAACCGTTCGCGTAATTCAAAGTATAACCAGGTTGAACATTGAAAATGTAAACATTGAAACTAATTTTAGAATCTTGAATTGATTGTCCCATCAAATGAATTCCGCTAGCCATTAAATCATTGCCCTTATAAATGGGTTCAACTTGATAACGCACGTCATGGCCAGTTTGTCTTAGATAATCTGCAACGGCATTTTCGTAATTTTGTTGTGAAATTTGGCCAGCATGATCACTAGCATTGCAAGCACGAGTTCCAGTAACTAGATTTTTTGGATTGTTATTTTGACCAGTAAATTGATATCCAATTAAATGACAACGATTATAAAGAGTTCCACCAGGAACGTCAGGAGCTTTCTTAAAGTGCCAAGCGGTTGGATGAATAAATAGACGTTCACGAGTACGTCCACGGGGCATCAAACTACGATTTAGCATGGCGTTAGCTGTATGAGCACGATTCAAGTTATCTAGGTTAGAGAACTGTTGCCATGCGCCACGGTTAGTACTTAGCTCACTACTGTTGAAGGTAGGTTTATTATTGTTAACTTGGATGACAACATCATTGACGTTACCATCCCATTTTAGCTTAGTGAAATCTGGATGACTCTGGTTAGCTTCTTTATTTTCATTCGAAGGTTTTGGAGCATCCATTGCAGTAGCATAGAGGTACTTTTCACCATTGCGGCTAGTGCGATACTCACTCTTAGAAGTAGTTCGGTATGTATTCTTATCACCATTGGAACCAGAATTTGGTAAAACAGAGCAACCAGCTAAGAAGGTTACTCCAAGAAAAACAAGAATGGGGACGAAATATCTTTTAAATACTTTATTCATAATTTCTCCTTATATTGTGATGCTGTAATAATGTGTTATATGCCTGTAATTAAATAACGGTATGGTTGTAATCTCCACTCGGTAAGATAAATCTTGTAAATAAATGACATAGACAAAATTATAGGAGTGAATATTATTATTAATTTCAAAAAAGTTTTAGTAGCCTCAGTCGGTTTAGTAGGTATGACACTAGGTACAGTTGGAGCAGTTTCTGCTAATGCAGCAAACGCTCCTCAACAAAGTGCTCCAGTAGCTGAACAAACACAAAGCTTTGCTCAACCACAATTACAGCCTACAGCTAATACTAATAAAACAGCTGTCGCAACTCCAGTTTCAACTAAGGCTGAATCATCAAACGGAGTCGTTGCAGAAGCATTGAAGCTCGCTAGCATGAACATTCCTTACGTTTGGGGTGGCGAATCACTTAGTGGTATGGATTGCTCTGGTTTAACAGACTACGTTTACCAAAAAGCTACTGGTAAATCTTTAGGTCACTTTACTGTTACACAAGAAAGCAAAGTAACTAAAGAATCAGTTTCAGATGCACAACCTGGCGATTTATTATTCTGGGGTTCTGAAGGATCAACTTACCACGTTGCTATCTACATCGGTGGTGGCCAATTCGTTGCTGCACCACAACCTGGTGAAAACGTTAAAGTTCAATCATTGAGTTCTGGTTTTGCACCAAGCTTTGCTGGACACGTAAACTAATTTAAAATAACAAAATTAAAACTGTGACTAAGGAAGGCTATTGGTCACAGTTTTTTTGTGTCCTAAATGAAGAATAAAACTAGTAAGAATGCGATGAATGCTGGACCACCTTGAATTAACATGATCTTGCGGTAAACCGTTAAACCACCATAGATTGCAGCAACCATTACAAATCCTAAGAAGCATAAGAGTAGAACTTTCATGACACTACCAGTTGGAATAAATAATGCTAGTAGAAGTGCTAAGGCTACAAATCCGTTATAAACTCCCTGATTTGAAAGTGCGACATGAACATTTGGATCAGAAACAACATCTTCGGGCATGTTGAATGCTTTAGAAACTATCCGTGCTGGAGCAACCATTTCTAGTCCCATGATACCAACGTGTTCAATGGCAACGATTAAAACAAGTATTATAGCTAAGATACGCATAATTCTGAATCTCCTTTTAAATTAATTATTGATGTATTTAGTATACCGTAAATATGGAAAAGATATATGTTTCACGTGGAACTTAAATTAAGTAAAACTCTTACACAGTGTAAATTAATTTTACCAGAATATTACAGAGCCTTTAACAGCTTGTTAAAGTCAATGGAAGCTCTTGCATAAAGAAAGTTACATGGTATTATATAGTTAAATTAGGATTCAGAAGGGATGTTGATGGGATTGAAGATTGCTGGTTAATTTTTTGAAAGTATTTGAAATGACGATTTCAGTTATTTTCGGGATTAGTCCGCGATTTTCGGTCTCAGTAATATTACTTCTACAGAATGTTAAATTCTGGTATTTTTGTATATTACTATTGACCGACACTAGGAATGCACACCTAGTGTCTTTTTGTTACTCAAAAACAGAATAATAGTGGAACACCTCGAAGTGACTGCACAAGAAGCAGGGAGATGTTTATCAATGGGAATTATCAGAATTAAAAACTTAAGCTTTAGCTATGACGGACAGATAGATCCGTTGTTCAGTGAAGTTAACTTGGAACTAGATTCGAATTGGAAACTAGGCCTAATCGGACGCAATGGTCGAGGGAAAACGACTTTGTTGCGTATTTTACAAAATCAATTAAAGTTCAATGGAACAGTTGAAACAAACTTAAAATTCAACTACTTTCCGTTACCAGTAAAAGATGGAACACAAACAGTAGAACAGGTTTTAATGGAACAAACTGGAAGAGATTATTCGAACTTCTGGGAAGTTGAACGCGAATTGTCGTTAATTGGATTACCAGATGACATTATTTTCAAAATTTATGAAGAATTAAGTCCGGGACAACAAACTAAGGCTCTTTTAGCAGCGATGTTTGCTGATCGGGAGTCCTTTCAGCTAATTGATGAGCCGACGAACCATTTGGATTATGATGGACGCCAGATTTTAGCTCAGTATCTTAAACAAAAACAGGGCTTTATTGTAATCAGTCATGATCGTCGTTTTCTAAATGATGTGATTGATCATGTATTAAGTATTGATCGGGCTGAAATTTCAGTTTTCCAAGGGAATTACGATACATGGGCTAATGAACGGGAAGCTACGGATCAACGTGAGCGGTCGGAAAAGGCCAATTTACAAAAGGATATTAAGAAGTTAGAACAGGCTTCGCGACAGAAACAAGAATGGTCCCGAGCGACGGAACGTGAAATTCTGGGTCATGGGGTACCGGACCGAGGCTTTATCAGTCATAAGTCAGCTAAGGTAATGAGTAAGGCTTTAAACATTCGTAATCGAGCTGACAAGAAGGTTGAAGAAAAGAAGAGTCTACTTAAGAATATCGAGATTCAAGAACCACTGACGTTGCAGTATGAACCTAGCCGGTCAGTTAAGCCATTAGTTGAAGTGAAAGACTTGATTCTAAAGAGAGATGGTCGAACTCTGAATCATTCCATTTCATTTGAACTTAAAGCGGGTGACCGAATTGTGGTTGAAGGACCGAATGGAGTAGGTAAATCGACCTTCATTAAAGCACTCTTGAACCAAGATATGAAGTTAATTGAAAGTGGATCTGCAAATATTCGAAAAAATGTGACGGTCTCATATTTACCGCAAGACTTTGATCAACTTTCAGGTTCATTAGGAAAATTTGCTGAAGAAAAGCAGGTTGATTTACAAGAATTATTAGCGGCCCTGCGAAAGTTGGGATTTGAAAGAAGTCTGTTCGACCATAATATAGAAGACATGAGCATGGGTCAGAAACGAAAAGTGGCTCTAGCCCGATCATTATGCGAACGAGCAGAGCTGTATATCTGGGATGAACCCTTGAATTATTTAGATGTGATTACCAGAGAGCAGATTCAAGAATTAATTTTAAAATACCAACCAACAATGTTGTTTATTGATCATGATCAGGAGTTTGTTGATCAAGTACAAACTAAGGTTGTAAATCTGAAAAAGTTATAATTTATAGGAGCAAGCTTATTAAAATGGGCTTGTTTTTATTTTGGGTTAATTTAGCTCCAAATGGCTGTTACTAAGCGATTTTGTGTAGCGTATATATTTATAAGTTTAGTATACCTAAAAAAAATATGGTTAAAACCAAATTATTTGTAGTAATTACTTTATACAAGTGTTAATATCATTGAGGGATAAAAAATAATAACAAAGGAGGATCATTATGAAGAATGAGGAATTAAGTAATCCACTTGTATTCCGACGCATCTTATTAACAATCGATGCGGATGATCCAAATTCATCCGTAAATGCATTTCGATATGCCGTTACTATGGCACATGATTATGGTGTAGATTTACACATTGTTTCAGTTTTAGAAGATGATGATATTAATATCTTTGATGCAATGACACCAGGCAAGATTAATAAAAAAGAAGATGACGTTCGTCAAACAGTGGAAGATTACGTTGAAGAAGCTAAAAAAGCTGGGGTCGAAAATGTCCGTGGCATTAGCGTTGGCGCAGGTGACGTTGACGATGTAATTTTAGATCAAGTTATTCCAAAGTTTGACCCAGATTTAATTGTTTGTGGTTCTGACACAGAAGATGCAAGCCACCGTGTTCCAGGAGCGGTTGGTTTACGAATTGCCAGACGAGCACATGTTTCCGTAATCGTAGTTCGATAATTTTTCTTTAATTAAAGAATGTAGAAAAGAGGGATCGGTTTGGCAAAAGAAAAAGATCAAATCAAGATGAAGCACAATAGTGCAAAGGGTACAAAGAACCATCATATGGTCGCTGAGACAGATGGACATAACAAGAGTTTAGATGAGATTAATGGTAGTATCGAAGTTCCACAAAATGCTGGTCCATGGAAGACATTCCTCGCATACTTAGGACCGGGGGTACTTGTTTCAGTTGGGTATATGGATCCAGGAAACTGGATTACTTCAATTTCTGGTGGAGCTCAGTTTAAGTACAAGCTAATCTTCGTTATCTTACTTTCAAGTTTAATTGCTATGTTGCTTCAAGCTATGGCAGCTCGCTTGGGAATTGTAACTGGTCGAGATTTAGCTCAATTAACACGTGAGAGAACTTCAAAAGTTGGCGGAATTATTTTATTTATTATTACAGAGCTGGCCATTATGGCGACCGATGTAGCTGAAATTATTGGTTCGGGTATTGCGCTTGAGTTATTATTCGGATTTCCGCTAATTGTTGGTATTATCATTACCGCATTTGATGTTTTGTTACTCTTGTTGTTAATGAAATTAGGCTTTCGAAAAATTGAAGCAATCGTTGCTACTCTGGTAGCGGTAATCCTGTTTGTCTTCTTGTATGAAGTAGTTTTATCAAGACCAGATATTCCAGGAATCTTTGCAGGATTTGTACCACACAAGGATTTAGTTACAAATCAGTCGATGCTCTACCTTGGATTAGGTATTGTGGGTGCGACAGTTATGCCCCATAACCTTTATCTAGGATCATCAATTTCACAAACCAGAAACTTTGATCGTGATGACGAAAAGAGTGTCAGAAGTGCGCTTCGTTATACAGTTGCTGATTCAAATATGCAATTAACAGTTGCCTTTGTTGTCAACTGTTTGCTATTAATCTTAGGAGCATCACTATTCTTTGGAACTAACTCTGAATTAGGTCGTTTCGTTGATTTATACAATGCACTTGGTAATTCTAAAATTGTTGGTGCTATTGCAAGTCCAGTTCTAAGTATGTTGTTTGCTATTGCCCTTCTTTCATCAGGACAAAGTTCAACTATTACGGGAACACTTTCAGGACAAATCATTATGGAAGGCTTCATCCGTTTGAAGATGCCATTATGGGCACAACGTTTGTTAACTCGATTAATTTCAATCACACCGGTTTTGGCTTTTGCTATTTACTATCACGGTGATGAAGAAAAGATCGAAGGAATGCTAACGTTCTCACAGGTATTCCTGAGCGTCGCTTTACCATTTGCGATGATTCCACTGATTATCTTTACAAGTAGTAAGGCAATCATGGGTCCATTTGCAAATAAGATGTGGGTTAAGATTTGTGCTTGGACTTCAGCAATTGTGTTAGTTATTTTAAACATCTGGCTCATTGCTACGACATTAGGTATTATGTAATTTGTGCAAAATAAACATACTAAGATTAGCTCTG
>NZ_JQCQ01000029.1 GCF_001437605.1 Pediococcus argentinicus | reverse complement strand
TCTACCCACAACAAAGAAACGCGACCTGACATTGAGCGAAAATTGTCCCAAACAGATAAAGTGTATTAAAATAGAGATATTAAAAAGTCCGGAAAGGAGTGATTTTTTGTTTCCAGAAAGATTACGAGCATTAAGGCACGGAAAGCATATTACGTTGGAGGTTTTAGCTAACGACTTAAACGAAATGTATAAGCCAGATGCAGAGCACGCTAATACGGCTTCACAGATTGGAAATTGGGAACGTGGCGTTCGTTCACCTTCCTACCAAGAAGTACGAAAATTAGCCGAATACTTCGACGTTAGTATGGATTATTTGTGTGGACGTGCTTCTTTAAACGAATATGATTTATCAAAATTATTCCTATCCGGTAAACAATTGGTATTTGCTCAAAAAATATTGAGTAGTGACGACCGATATGAACTATTTCAACTGATGGATGGTTATTTCCACGGTAAAAATCGTCGTAAAGTTAGCGAACCAGAAACTGATCAACAAGAAGAACTAGATTTGAACTGGTCGAAACACAACCCACGGAGAGATTAATTGAAACCTAAAAAACTAAAAAAACTACGTAAACAGGTGCGCCAATCTTCTGCTGCACCTTCGTATATTAAACAATTGCTCAAGTATCGAGATACGTTCTCGAACTTTGGTGAAATTGTTTTTTTAATCAATAATGTAATTGAGAGCGATCGTTTGATTGCCAGAGACTTATTACCACAGCAGCTTCCACTGCTGGAACTGCCAGAAAATATTCAGGATACAATCTTTGAAGCAATTGGTAAAGAACATCAAATGGGGGATCCTGTGGGTGATCAATTGTGGGATAAATATTCCAGAGCGTTACCTAAGCTCGATCAATTGTTAAGATCTTATCGAGACTACTTAGAAGACACCTATGGTATGTGGGCTTACATTTCAGCTCCATTTATTAACGACTTATCCAAATATATCGATGGTAAACCAACCCTCGAAATTATGGCTGGTAATGGGTATATTTCAAAAGGTCTTCGAGCTCACGACCAGAGTGTCATTGCGACCGATTCTTTAGAATGGCAAAAGGAAAATCAAACTGGCCGACATTTAGTTACAGAAGTGGAAAAGCTGGATGCTCTTACAGCTTTGGATAAATATCAAAATCAAGTCCAATATGTAATTATGTCGTGGTCTCCTGATGGTGTTCCAATCGATCAAGAAGTTTTAGCTACAATGCGTGAGAAGCTTCCTGACGCAACCCTAATCTGCATTGGCGAACAAAACGGAGCTACTAATACGAGTGACTTCTGGAAACAAGCCAAACTGGTCGATCCAGAAGCTACCAAAACTCTTAACCAACATTATTCAACTTTCGATTTAATTCATGATCAAGTTTATTTAATAAAATAGAACAAAACAAAAAAGCGACTGAACATTTCTGTTCAATCGCTTTTTTCCGGACCTCAGTAAACTGAGGTAACTTTAGGCGGTTCACACACCCTCCATTACACACTCTACAAATACGGTAGAAATACGTGTGCCGGTGAAAAAATCACTAGCCACCTACGTGGAACAAATTGCTTTGTCTGATTTATTTCGACTCATCGCATGTATCAAAGTTACCATGAATTCGAATTAAACACAAGTTCCACTCAACATGGTATGATAAAAGGTATTAACCATACGAGGAGAATGCGTATGCTGTATAGCCTACTTAATTTTTTAATAAATCCACTCTCAATGATAGTTCCTTGGGCTGATTGGCTTGGAACTTGGATATATTTAATTTTGTTTTTATGGATTTTTCTAGAAACAGCTTTTATCTTCTTTTCATTTCTTCCAGGGCAATCCGTTCTATTCTTAACTAGCACCATTGCAGCCAGTGCCGGATCACAACTCAATATTTTTTTGTTATTCATCACATTCGTAGTTGCGGCAACTGCTGGAGCGATGGTCAAATATTGGACCGGATTAAACTTTGAAAATCGTAATCGTTTAACCAAAAAGATTTCTGATTCAGATCAAATGAGTGAAACACAAGATTTCTTTGACCGACATGAAGATAACACCTTGTTGTTCTCAAGATTTGTTCCTTTCATTGGGTTATTCGTTCCTATCATTGCTGGAACATCAAAAATGGATTGGAAGAGATTCAATAAACTTAACTTTGCTGGCGTATTAATCTGGGTCGGAGCTTGTTGCTTAACCGGATACTATTTTGGTAGAACCCCATTCGTTCAAAAATACTTCACCATCATTTTCTTAATCCTGGTGATTCTACCGGTTATCATACGTTTCATTTATAACAGTATTAAAAAAGTTCGCTCAAATTAATGAGCGAACTTTTCTGCTATTTGCGTCGCATTTCAACAATTCGAAAGATAACGATGATCAAAGCGAATATCAACAATACACCAATGATGGCACGCCAACTAATAAATGGAACTTTAGTAAAAATACCAGTTAATAGTTTGTACAGTACTAAAAGGATTGCTAAAAATCCCATGCTAATTCCGGCTTCTTGTCCAAAATGACGATCTTGATTTAGCCAATCGTTGACTGTTTTAATGTATTTCAACTTTGGTGCCCTCCGTAACATGATAGTAAATCCATTTTGCATCAGGTACTGCTAAACGCACGCAGCCATGAGAATTGGCTTCCTTACCCAACTGTTCGGCTTCTTCTGGAATATATTTTCCATTTTGATCTGTTGGAACTGTATGGAATAAGTAGATTCCGTGATCCTTGAAGGAAACATAGTACTTAGCCCCTTCTTTTGACTGAGCATTATAGAAGAACTTGCCTCGTTCTCGTTGAATATGAAAAGTACCAGTTGGTGTGGGACTCTTCTTTGAACCTGTTGAAGCATGCATCGTATACAGCTTCTTAGTGCCATCCATAACATAAACACGTTGGTCAGTAATCGAAACTCGTAAGGTTAGATTAGGATAAAGCTTTGGATCTGGATAAGGCTTATTTTCCGAAGACTTTTTCCAATCGTACGACTTAGAATCACCATTTTTAGTTGGTGCATTCTTATCTTCATCCGCTGCCAAATCACTCTTAGATTTTTTATTATCTTTTGGTAAATCAATCTGACTCACTTTTGCTTCATGAGCTGTAGCTTTGGCAACAGCCGCGTGGTGACCATGCACTGTAATTCCTATCGTGAGTAAAAATAATACTAAACCCATGGTAAGAATTATTTTAAATCTATTCATCCTTAGCCTCACCGCCGTTATCTAATCGATCAAATTGCTCATTGATCCAGTCGTGGAAATTAGCGCGTAAATCTTTATTGGCATTCTGTACATCTTCAATAGTGCCAATTTGGTCAATTCGTAAATGAGAAGAATTAATTGCTTCTGCTTCAATAATTGCATAAATATTTAAATCATAATCCTGGTCATCCAAAATCTTTTCAGCCTGGCTCACATATCGTAGTGGCAAATTAATAATGCTGGTCTGTAAACGGACTGTCACGTCTTTATTGACTGTGATTGCTGCATCTAATAATGGTTTATCTTCAGTTGCAGTCTTTAAAAACTCCCAAACTGGTTCCATTGGTTTGCTGTCAGCCTTTTTTAAACTTACCTTAGTTACTTTAAAGTCTTTAGTTGTAACATTTTCATCTTTTAAAATTTGAATAGCTTGTGTTGCTGCAATTTTCATAAAATATCTCCTACATACTTGCTTATTCTAGAAGTTTAACATCAATTCGTTAATATAAAAAGAACTCTTATACTAAAAAACGTTCCTAGCCTCTAGAAAGCTAAGAACGTCATTAATGGTGGCCGTAGTCACCATTCTTCCGGATACTTTTATTATATATGTTTATACACCAAATGGAAGTAAAATGCTTTTAGAAAAATAATCGGATTGTTAGTGTAAAAAGGCTTACATTTTTGATATTTAATGCTATGATTACTGTAAGAAATGATGAATGGATGGTGGGTAACATGTTACAACAATATAAAAATATTCTTGCACCAGTCGACGGCTCCAAAGCAACTGAAGCAGTCCTTGATAAAGCTATTGAAGTTGCAAAGCGTAACGATACACACCTCGACATCTTAAACGTCCTCGAGGTTAATCAATTCAGCGATACTTACGGTGGTGCTGTAAGTGGAGATGTAATTTACAAACTTTCTGAAGATGTTCAGGAACGACTTGATAAACTAAAGAAGAAGGCTGAAGCAGCCGGCGTTAAGGATGTTAGCGTCCACGTTCGTTTCGGAAATCCTAAACCAGTTATTGCAAAGGAATTCCCTGAAGATCATCACAATGAATTAATTATGATTGGTTCAACAGGTTTAAATGCCCTTGAACGAATCATGGTTGGTTCAGTTGCAACTTATGTAAGTCGTAATGCAATTTGCGACGTACTAGTTGTTAAGCCTCAAAAAGAAGATAAAAAATAATTAAAAAAAAGCTGCTTATCAAAGCAGTTTTTTATTTTGGAGTATTAAGTTATGACAGAACATTATCACCGTGAGATACCAGATTCATTTCAATCCATTTCGTTACGAGAATTACTACACGATTATTGGCTGCTATCCACTAAGCTAATTCACTTATTGCGGATTAATCAAAGAGTTCTCGTAAATAACTCTTATCAACCAATGAATACAATGATTAAATCACATGATCAAGTTGATTTATTTTTTGAGGACTCAGATGCTGATACACCTGATCCCCCATTTCTTCCTGATTCAACCGTTGTTCCAGAAATTCTATTTGAAAATGTTGACTATTTGGTTGCTAATAAGCCATCTGGAATCAAGACGCACGCTAACCGTCCAGATGAGCTTGGTAGTTTAATGAACGGATTAGCCGCATATCTAAATGATAAGTCTGGCAAACCATACAACGTTCATCGATTAGATCAACAAACTAGTGGTGCTATCTTAGTATCTAAAAAGAAAATTCTCGTACCAATTTTTAATCGCTTAATCTTCACGAAAAAGATTAAGCGAATCTATATGGCTTGGGTTGATGGTAATTTTTCAAATGACAGTGGCGTCATCAATCAACCGATCGGGTTAGACCCTGACGACAAACGCAAGCGCATGATTAATGGAACTAAGGCCGTGTCCGCCATTACGCACTATCAAGTTATTAAACGAACTGCGAATAAAACACTAGTTCAACTAGTTTTGGAAACTGGTCGCACTCATCAAATTCGCGTTCATTTAGCTGGAATTGGTCATCCTATTTTAGGTGATCCACTGTATAATCCAGTAGAAACCAGCTCACGAATGATGCTTCATTCTTATCAAATTAAAGTGATTGAGCCTTTTTCCGACCAAGAACATTGGTACACCGCTCCATTACCAGCGGAGTTTGAAAACATTAAATAAAACCTACCACCACAATTTAACTAAAGCTTGGGTTCCATCGTTACCAAGCTTTTTTGTTTCCACCAATTCTTCGTATAACTGCGTAGCCAGTTTGGTTGCAGGTAAATCTAAGTTCATCTTTTTTGCTTCATCCAAGGCAATACGGAGATCCTTTAAGAAATGCTTAGCAAAAAATCCAGGTGTATAATCGCCGGCAAGAATTCTGGGTACATAGGTATCCATACTCCAATTGTCAGCTCCACCACTTTGCAAAGTAGCTAAAACGTCTGGCAGGTTTAAATTAGCAGCCTTTGCGTATACTAACATTTCAGTTAGCCCTGTCATCGTTCCCGCAATCATAATTTGATTAGCCATCTTAGCATGTTGGCCTGTGCCAAACCCACCAAAGAAATGCTTACGTTGGCTAATTTGGTCAAAAACATCGGTCAACTGCTCAAAAGCTTCTTGGTCACCACCGGCCATCACAGTTAATGTGCCATTTTTAGCGCCAATATCTCCACCTGAAACGGGTGCATCCAAGGCAAGTGCATCATTACGATGTGCTTCTTCCCCAATTCGTTTAGCTAGTGTTGGTGTACTAGTCGTCATATCAACCAGAATCTTATTTTTAACATTGGCTTGAAAAATACCGTTGTCGCCAAAATAAACTTCTTCTACGTCTTGTGGATATCCGACCATACTGATAATGGTTTCAACCCCATCGACTAATTCCATCGGACTTTCAACCCAGTGGGCACCTTCTTTAATTAATGGTTCAGCCTTAGATTTAGTACGCGTGTAAATACTGATTTCATTATCCTTGAACAAATTACGAATAATACCAGTATCCATCACACCAGTTCCAATAAATCCAATCTTCATTTTAATGTGACCTTCTTTCATCCCCATGTGGATACAAAATTGAATCCTTAAAAATTCCATCGCCCCAGATTTCAGATTCACTTAGCGTTGTTTCGATGATTTCAATTGGTTGTTCGTTCACTAAAATCATCGCACATTGATAACCCTTGAAAGGCTCATATAATGGCATTAAAACATGTTCACCCTCTAGCGCTTTCTTAATATTATTGGTTGTAAATGCGACATGTGGTTGGCTTTGAATTAACGGATCTAAACTAGATTTAGGTCCAAAAGCATGTAACTCAATTGGTAAACTAAAATCATTTTGCTCATCTAAAGAGTACATGTCGTAGAGCTCACTATATTTTGTTTCAGGATTATCCTTAATTTGTGCTAATGGAACTGGATGTCCCACGTGATGAAATTTTAAGGTAACGTCTTTTTTCATTGTTATTCTCCATTTTTAATTAAATCAAAATACTGTTTCTTACTCATATTAGGTATCATACGAACCCGTTTCAAATTGTATGGCCCATCATTTAAATCGCCTAATCCCGGCTGAGTGGTTAATCCTAATTTATATCCTGCTTTTTTTGCAACATTGGCTGTAAATTCATTAGCCCGTCCTGCTGGATAACAAATTATATCGGTTTGCTGATTGAAAGTTTTATCCAACCAGCGTTTGGAATCCGTTAATTCGCGTGTCTGTTGTTGCTCATTTAAAACATCTAAATCCTGATGCTTAACCGTATGGCTTTCAATCGCAATATTTTTAGAGTCCAACATTGTTTGGGCCTGCTGAGTTGTTAAATGACCTTTACGCTTACTGAATGACGTAATGAAGTTGATTGTTGCGTGCATTTTTTCTTTAGCAATTACAGGATATACAACTTTGAAATTATCTTCATACCCATCATCAAACGTTAACCAAACAAACGGACGGTTAGGTACTTCATGTTTAAGAAAAACACGCTCAGCATCATTTGGGGTTAAAGTATAATATTTACGCTCTTTTAGCCATTCCATCTGTTGTTTAAACTGATCAGCTGGAATTCTAAGACTATTCGTACTTGGTGAAATACTGTGATACATCAAAATTGGAACTTTCGGATCGTCTTTCACATGGTGCCACGTAATCTCAGGTTTCTTTGTTACTTTTTCAGTAACCACTTTTTTAGTCGTACTTGTCTTGTTCATCTTGCTCTGACATCCCGCCATTAATAAAACTAATAACGGCATCATCCATACCCATTTGAATCTAACTTTCATTTCTAATCACTACTCCCCCAATTAAACTGCTTTAATCATTACACAATCAGGAAAGGGGGTCAATTGGAGTAAAAATGAGCCAGCTTGAAGCTAAAAAATATAGGCCAAGTGATAACTGATAGTTTCACTTGGCCTATATTGTGTTTCTTAATGTTTATAGTCTAAATCGGAGAACTAAGACTGATTCCTGTGCTTAGCTGCGAAAACCAAACGATTCCAAGTACGAATCATTCGATTTCCTATGCTATGCTCAGAATCAAACCGTCTTTTTTCTCACTCTTTATTTCAAATCTTTCCAAACCCAATCCTTAACTTCTGGTAAATCGTCACCATTGTCGCGGATGTATTGATAGTGTTTAGCAAGCGTATTATCCATTGCTTGTGAGAATTCAGCACCCTTTTCTGCATATTCAGGAATTGAATTGATAGCATCTTGTGCTAAGTGGAAACGATCCAATTCATTTAGAACACGCATATCGAATGGTGTTGTAATATCTCCTTCTTCACGGTAGCCATGAACGTGTAAATTATGGTTGTGACGTTCGAAGAAGATTGAACGGATCAAGTCTTCGAAGCCGTGGAAAGCAAAGATAACTGGTTTGTCTTTCGTAAAGTAACGATCAAATTCTTCATCACTTAATCCACGTGAGTTAACCTTTGGACTTTGAAGTTTCAATAGGTCAATAACGTTGATAAAGCGAATCTTCAAGTCTGGGAAGTTGTCATGCAAAATGTTAATTGCTGCAAGACTTTCCATATTTGGTTCTGTACCAGCTGCTGCAAAGACAACATCAGGTTCTTCGCCATTATCAGTACTTGCCCAATCAATGATGCCAAGTCCCTTGTTAGCAAGTTCTTCAGCTTCTTCAATTGAGTAGAATTGTGGACGTGGTTGCTTAGAAGCAACAATCAAGTTGATCTTTTCACGATCATTCATGATTAATGGACTAACTGCTAATAGTGAGTTGGCATCAGCAGGTAGATATTCACGAATAAATTCTGGTTTCTTTTCAGCAAGATGAGTTAAGATACCTGGATCTTGATGAGTATATCCATTGTGATCTTGTTGGAAACTAGTAGAAGTAGACACAACGTTCAATGATGGATAATCACGACGCCAGTCTAATTCTTTAGCTTTACGCAACCACTTGAAATGTTGTGTAAGCATTGAGTCGACAACTCGCAAGAATGCTTCATAACTAGTGAAGATTCCATGACGGCCAGTTAAAGTATATGTTTCTAACCAACCTTCAGCAGAATGTTCTGACAATTGAGCATCAAGAATGCGTCCTTTTGGTGCCAATGCTTCGTCCCAATCTTTTTTGATTGGATCCATCCATTGACGGTTGGTTGTTTCAAACAAACCATATAGTCTATTTGACATTGTTTCATCAGGACCAAACATTCTGAAGTTTGTTGGGTTCTTTTTAACTACATCACGCAAGTAGTCTGACCAAACTAACATATCTTGTTTCAAGCTCACACCACGTTCAGAAGTATCAACTGCATAATCGCGGAAATCTGGTAAGCTCAAGTCTTTTGGATCAACCCCACCATTTGTAATAGGATTCATTGCCATTCGTTTGTCGCCCTTAGGTGCAAAGTTAGCAATTTCTTCCTTTGGTGTACCGTCTTCGTTAAATAATTCTTCTGGCTTGTATGATTTCAACCAGTCAACTAAAGCGTCAACATGTTGCATATCATTTTGATCGACAGGAATTGGAATTTGGTGAGCACGGAATGTACCCTCAATCACTTTGCCATCCCAAGTCTTAGGACCAGTCCAACCTTTTGGTGAACGGAAAATAATCATTGGCCAGTATGGTAACGACTCATCATTATTTTCACGTGCATTCTTTTGAATTGCTTCAATCTTTTCAATAGCTTCGTCCATTGCCTTAGCCATTTCCGGATTTAACTTGTCAACATCTGAACCTTCGACAATCATTGGATCCCAATGTTGACTCTTGAAGAATTCAGTTAATTCAGCATCTGTCATTCGACTCGAAAGTGTTGGGTTACTCAACTTGTAACCATTAATATCCAAAATAGGTAAAACAGCACCATCTGTAATTGGATTGATGAAACGATTATGTTGCCATGATGTTGCTAAAGGACCAGTTTCAGCTTCCCCATCACCAACTACAACAGCTGCAATTTGGTCTGGGTTGTCTAAAATAGCACCAACACCATGAGACATTGAATATCCAAGTTCTCCACCTTCATGGATTGAACCTGGTGTAACAGGTGCAGCATGAGAAGCTACCCCACCGGGCCATGAGAATTGTTGGAAGAGTTTTTTCATACCAGCTTCATCTTGAGTTATTGCTGGATAATCTTCGGTATAAGAACCATCTAGATATGAATTAGAAACCATCACTTGGCCACCATGACCGGGACCTTCAATATAGAACATGTTTACGTTGTATTTGTTAATTACACGATTCAAGTGCGCGTACAAGAAGTTTTGCCCAGGAATTGTACCCCAGTGTCCAATTGGATGAACTTTTACATCATCCGCTTGAATATCACGCTTTAATAGTGGGTTGTCTTTTAAATAAAGTTGTCCCACTGAAAGGTAGTTGGCTGCGCGCCAAAATTTGTCTAAAGTATCAAAATATTCTTTTGAAGAATAATCTGTTGCCATTGTGTATTACCCCTTTCAAAACTTGATTAGTAACAATAATATTGTCTTATTTACAAGGGCAATTGTATACTAATTTGCACGCTTGGTCAATCATTTTACAAATTGATACGGTCCAATTTTATAAATCCTTAATTTTTCGGATACAAACGCTTCCATTATTTTATAAATACGCTTACAATAAGTTAGTAAAATAAATATTGGAGGTTTTAGTTATGACAAAAATGAAAGCAGGACAAGCTCTAATTAAAACGTTAGAAAACTGGGATGTTGATCATATTTATGGTGTTCCCGGTGGTTCGATTAACGCTACTGTGGATGGATTATATCAAGAACGTGATAGCGTTCGTTATATCCAAGTACGTCATGAAGAAGTTGGTGCAATGGCAGCTTCTGCTGATGCAAAGTTCACTGGTAAAATCGGTGTTGCTTTTGGTTCAGCCGGCCCTGGTGCCACTCATCTAATGAATGGGTTGTACGATGCTAAGATGGATCACGTTCCAGTTTTAGCATTAGTCGGACAAGTTCCAACAGCTAATATGAACACTAATTTCTTCCAAGAAATGGATGAAACACCTATTTTTGCTGATGTAGCTGTTTATAATCGAACAGTTACAAATGCTAATCAAATTCCTGCTGTGATTAATGAAGCCGTTCGAACAGCTTATTCACAACGCGGCGTTTCGGTAGTCGTTTTACCAAATGATTTAACTGATACTGAAATTGACTACACTCCAGCTCCAACTGCTGACGATGTTAAACCTAACTTTACAGAAAATATCGATCCTAAAGCTGTTCATGATACAATCAAGTTAATCAAAGAGGCAAAACGCCCTCTTATCTTTGCCGGTCTTGGACTCCGCGGAGCTGCTAAAGAAGTGGAACAATTATCTGAACAATTTAATATTCCAATCTTAGCAACCGCTCCTTCAACTGGATTCTCAGTTGACAGTAATCATCAAAACTTCTTGGGAAGCTTTGGTCGTTTAGGAACAAAGCCTGCAGCTGAAGCAGTTAATGCAGCCGACTTAATTCTATTCATGGGAACAAACTTCCCATTTGCCCGTTTCTGGCCTCAAACAGCTAAGATTGTCCAAGTTAACAACCGGGTCGAAGATATTGGCAAACAAACTTATGCTGATTTAACAGTTGTAGCTGACGCAAAAGCATTTGTTAAAGCCTTAATCGACAGTAAAGAGACAGCTCCTGAAACAAAATGGTTAACAGCTAACCGGACTAATAAAGCCAATTGGGACAAGTGGTTAGATGCTATTGCCGCTGATGAAAGTAAAGGATTAGCCCCTGAAGCCGTTGTCAAAGCAATCGCTGATCATTCAACTTCTGATGCATTATATGGTATCGATGTTGGTAATAATACGGAACATGCTACTCGTCTGCTTCCACTAAATGGCGGTCGTCATTTTGCTATGAGTGCTTGGTTTGCCACAATGGGTTATGGTTTACCATCTGGAATGGGCGCTAAATTGAGTTACCCTGATAAACAGGTTTGGTCCATTTCTGGTGATGGTGGCTTCTCAATGGTTGCTCCAGATATCATCACAGAAGTTCGTTACAACCTACCAGTTATCAACGTTGTACTCAGCAACCAGTCTCTTGGATTTATTCAACATGAACAGGTTGGCACTAAGCAACGTCTCTATGGTGTTGATTTAACGGATGCTGACTGGGCTAAAGCCGGTGAAGCATTTGGTGCGATCGGATTTACCGTTACCAACCACGAAGAACTAAATACTGTTATGGAGAAGATCGATCAATTACAAAAAGAAGGCAACGAAAAGCCAATCGTGATTGACGCGAAAACTAATAACGTTGATCCAATTGATACATCAATGGTTACCCTTGATCCTGATGTTTTTGATGCCGAAACGATTGAGAATTACAAGAAAGCTTACAATGTCTTTGATCAACCAGCATTGAGTGAACTATTAAAATAATAATTATTAAAAATCAGGAAACGTAGATTGTAAAAAAATAGAGTTCCAACAAGGTATCACTTCTTTGTTGAAACTCTATTTTAGTTTGTTGAAACAAACGTATTGTAATTCATGTATTTATAGTGCAAACGCATATTTGAAATTTCAAATGGTGTTCCATCATCGAGGAAGAAAATTCCAGACATGATACCAACTGGTTCATTGGGTTGAAGTTTAAGAAGCTCTTGGTCTTCCTTAGTTGAAGGCTCGGTCGAAATTGACAGGAATGACTTCGTTACTCTTTGCCCCTTTTGTTCCTCTAAGTAATTGAAAATTGATTTGCTGATAATTTGTGTGGATAATTCAGGAACAATTTTAATTGGGATATAACCGGTCTCAATCATAACTGGCGCACCATCCAACAAACGTAATCGTCGAATTTGGTAGACAAAATCATCATCATTAAGAAAAAGATCATTACGCATTTCTTTGGTTGCGGGCACAACAGAAAAATCGAGAACTTTAATTCCCTGCTCTTTTCCATCCGCTTTCAAACTATCTGTCACACCTAAATTAGAGCCCTCATAATTAAATGACGATTTCTTTTTTAGATATAACGGATTAACAAAAGTGCCTGAGCCACGCTTTTTAAATACGATTCCATCATTTGCTAAAACCGTCAATGCGCGCTTTATTGAACTACGACTAACCTCGTAATGGCTGGTTAGTGACCGTTCATCTGGCAAGCGATTTGTTGGAAATTCCCCGTTGAAAATTCGCTGTTTCAGATCCTTAATTATTTTTTTGTATATTAAATCATCCATGAATAATGCCGTCCCAAGTTATATTTCATTTTATTATACCAGAAAAGACCATACTTCTAATAAACACCATGTTTTGATATTGATCAAACTAGAGTCACTTTCAAAAAGAATTATATAAAAAGGATTTAAAAATTATTCGCCTTTACTCATAATCCACTCGTCTACTTTTGGTCTAATAAAAAAGGTGTTTCCGCCTCTTGTAGGAGTAAAACTAGTTTCACCTAATCCTTCATGTAAAATCAGTTCGTTTACCAAAGCTTGACTAACACCAATATATTCAGCTAAACCTTTCTTATTTAGTAGTAAACCAAATTCATCATCTCTGCGCCTTTGTTTTGATTCCATAATATCGCCTCCAGTGCTTATCATACAATAACTTAAAAACTCACGTTCATTTTACCGCTTATGCTAAAATAATAAACGAGGTGACACACTGTGGGAAAGAAAAATAAATTATCAAAAACACTTGTTGAACAAATTCTAGATAAAGCAAATATCAGTTATGAATCAGTCAGTTTTGCGACGCATACTGAAGGTGACGTGAAGCAAATGGACACCGATGAATCTGCTGAAGACCGACACAATATCTATAAAACCTTAGCATTACTAGGAAACAAAACTGGTCCAGTGATTGGCGTTGTTCCACTAGATGAACATTTATCTTATAAAAAATTAGCCAAAATTTCTGGTAATAAGAAAGTCGGCATGGTTCCATTGAAAGATCTACTTAAAACTACTGGATACGAGCATGGCGCTAACTCTCCAATCGCGATTTACGAAACGAAACACTATCCCATTTACATGGATGAAATTGCTGAAAAACAAGGTGAGATTGTTGTATCAGCCGGTAAAATTGGGCGTTCTGTTCGCGTGAATGCTAAAGATGTTAAAAAATTAGTTCACGCTACCTTTGGTGATTTAATCGAATAAACTGATTCAACTAAAAAAGCACTCGAAATTAAATTCGAGTGCTTTTTTCATTTAATTTAATCTAGAAATCAATACTTTCATGACGCAACTTAGGTAAACGTTTTGCAACTGTCTTAATGTTAAGCAAGTCCCAATCCTCTAAGTTATGAGAAATTGAGTTCTTACCCCATGAACCACAACCTAATGTCATTGAAGGAGTGACATTGTTGTAACGGTAACCAATAGCACCTTGTGATGTTGGTGTATTGATTAATAAACGACAAGCGTTCATTTCAAGAGCAAAACGATTAATCAAAGCATCATCGTTTGTGTGTAATCCTGCGGTATGTCCGAGTCCACCAAAGTAAAGGCCACGTTTCAAAAGACGCATAGCATCGTTTTGATCTTTAGCACTTACCATAGCTAATACTGGTGATAGTTTTTCGTGAGATAAGATCTCATCCCCACCAAGACTCTTAACTTCAGCAACTAAAAACTTAGCGTCTGAAGGACAATCTTTGATGTTAGCCCATTCAGCAATTTGTGCAGCTGGTTGTCCAGCAACACGAGGGTTAACAGAATGTTTTTCACGACTCATAACAACGTCAGTGAAGCTTTCCATATCTTCAGGTTTAACAAAGTAAGCACCTTGTTTTTGAAGTCCTTCTTTAACTTGATCATAAACTTCAGCATCAACAATTAAGTTAGATTCTGAAGCACAGATCATACCGTTATCAAATGATTTTGAAATCACAATATCGTCAATTGATTGTTGAATGTCAGCTGATTTTTCAATATAAACTGGCACGTTACCAGGACCAACACCTAAAGCTGGTTTACCTGTTGAATAAGCAGCTTTAACCATTGCTGAACCACCGGTAGCAACAATTGTAGCAATACCTTCATGGTTCATCAAAGCACTTGTAGCGTCCATGCTTGGTTCTGCAATCCATTGAATACAGTCTGCAGGAGCACCAGCTTCAACAGCAGCATTTAAAATGATTTTTCCTGCTTCCACACATGATTTTTGAGCAAAAGGATGGAATCCAAAAATAATTGGGTTACGCGTCTTAATTGCTAACAAAGCATTATGGAAAACTGTTGATGTTGGGTTAGTAACAGGTGTAACACTTGCAACTACTCCAACTGGTTCAGCAACTTTCATAATTCCAGTTTCTTTATCATCACTGATAATTCCGACTGTTTTGTCATTTTGGATTGAATGATAAATATCCAAAGTAGCAAATTGATTCTTAAGAACCTTATCTTCATACACACCACGACCAGTTTCTTCAACGGCCATCTTAGCAAGACGTGAACGAGCATGGAAACCCGCCTTTGCCATTGCTTTAACAATTGCATCAATTTGTTCTTGATTCAATTCTGCTAGTTGGTCCAAAGCCTTATGACCCTTTACAACTAGTGTGTTAATTGATTCTTGTACACTGTTTTCCTTTACATCATTTGCCAAAGTATCTCTTCCTCTCAAAATGAAAAAATTCTCAACACAACTTATATTTTAAGAAGTTTCATGTTATTTGTAAATGCTATTTGGAATTTCAGCCCAAAGAAATAAAAAGACCGCACCAATATTGAAATTGACGCGGCAAAAGTTTATTTAATTTTAGTTGGGGTGTGCTTATCTGAATTTTGAACAATTCGAACCAGTTCATTTGTTTGAATGTGGTCTACAACCATATTTGCAGTAACTTCCATCAGTTCTTGTGTTAAGTCGTTCGATGAATGACGAGTCGTTTCTTCACCAATAGCCTTCATCTTCTGATTTAATAAATCGATAAAGCGGTCATAAGCTTGTTTAGGATACTCTGTGGCCGTTACGCGGTCAATTCCCGATCGAATCGCATCAATTGGAAAACCTTGCTTCAATAGTGTAATCAACAAAATATCCGCAATCTGCATAACCTGATACTTTTTCTTTGTTGGTGCCACAATTGCGCGTTGCTTAACGTAGTTATTAATCATCGTCGATGTAACGGGAGACAATCCAAGCGGCCCGGTATAACCCGTCAAAAATGCAACTACTTGGTCCATGTATAAATCGAACTTTGGTAATTCATCCCAGTGGGGAAAATCAACTTCTTGAACGCGTTTAACCCATTTATTGTATTCTGTCATATCACTCATTTGATTACCTCCCATAACTTTATATAGTTATTATAACATGCTCATCTGGTTTCGAAAACTATTTAAACTAGACGTAAAAACTTTTAGTTATTTTATTTGACTGATTATGCTATCCTAGGTTCATTAAACTTAATTCAAAGGAGTACTACCATGTTTGAAAATACAAAGAAACGCAAAATTGATCAAGATGTTAAAGACTTACTTCCAATTGAAGTTATCAACGGTATCTGGTCAACTTTGAAACAAATGAAAAAAGATCAAATCCTTATCACTCCAGTTGTGGCCTTCGCTTTTAGTGATGACTCAACCGATGACGAAATCTATGTGATGGGATTACAAAACTCAGGAGCAATTGCTCAAGAATATACCATCAAATACAGTGGCGAAAAAGATTTCTTAGGTAAAGGAACAATCGTTGTTGTCAGTGATCGTCCTAAGGCCATTACAATGAAATTCAGTGAATTAAACGAAGATAAAAAGTAAAGAGGCCCTCATTGTGAAAGCATTACCGATTGTTTTAACCATTGCTAGTACAATGGTTTTAGCTGGATGTTCTACTAGCACTAAACCATCACATTCCAGCCCAAACCACTCATCCAGTCAAACTAGTAAAAAGGTAGATACTAGACCCACCGCTAGTTTCAAGAACCAGACTTTCCATACTAAGTTTGGTGATTTTAAAATTGAAGATAACAGTAAATCAGCTTCTGCCACAGCTGGAAAACAAGCTTTAGTTGTTAAGTATTCATTTACTAACAACTCTAAAAAAGCGGTTGTTCCTTCTGATGTTTGGTATAAGTATGTTGTTGCTAAGCAAGGTGGAAAGACACTTGAACAGGGTTCATTGCCATTTTCTACTGATACTACTAAGAACGACCAACTCGAGAATAACTCGGTTGATGAGGTTAAACCTGGAAAGACTATTAAGGCTTTGGGTTCTTGGGAGATGAAGAATAGTAATCAGGTTCAGGTTACTTTTTATGGGTTGAAGCATGAGGTTGTTGGTCGGGTTACGTATTAGAGGTTATTTAGAGAAGTGGTTTGCCGGTGGGTGGACTGCTTTTTTGTTTTAAATATCATTTGTTCTATTTTTTATAGCCGTAACTTGTTCCAAAAACCATACTTTTCCGCTTAATCTAATGTGCCATCACTCCCAAACCACTAAATAGTCTTCGCTCTACTGATTTATAGCCGTAACGCCTTCCACAAACCATATTTCTCCGCTTAACCAAAAAATGAGTACCACTCCAAAACCAGGAGTGGTACTCATTTTTATGTTAATGCTCAAAATATAACCGGTTTGTTCCATGCTCATTTTTTTATGGCAAATCATTTCCTGCTGCGAAGTAGATGTCGTACCATTCTTGACCGGTAATTTCTACGCTGCCACCGGCTGCGGATTCTTTGATATGAGTTGGGTTCATGGAACCTAAGATTACTTGGTCTTTGACTGGGTGTCTTAAGATCCATGCTGTGGCGATGGCATTTTTGGTTACGCCATAGATGTCGGCAATTTCTTTCATCTTATTGTTAAGTTCTGGGAACTTATCGTTATTGATGAAGACACCATCGAAGAATCCATATTGATATGGTGACCATGCTTGAATAGTCATATCTTTCAATCGTGAGTATTCCAAAATCTCGCCATCATGGTTCACACTGCGGTCATCAAACATGTTGGTGTGCATTCCGAAATCAATCATTCCAGTATGCATGATACCAAATTGTAATTGATTAAATTCCAACTTTTGACTAACAGCACTTTGAACTAATTCAACCTGCATTGGATTGAAGTTTGAAACACCAAAGTGACGTACCTTACCTGCTGTTTCAAGTTCATTGAAAGCTTCTGCAATTTCATTTGGATCCATCAATGTATCTGGACGATGGAGTAAGAAAGCATCCAAATAGTCCACACCCAAACGTTGTAATTCAGCATCAACGGTTGTAATCAAATGTTGCTTAGAAAAATCGTAACGATTACCGTAGGGAATATCGCTACCATTTGGATTAATGATTCCACCCTTAGATTGGATGTATAAATCATCACGTTTGATACTTGTTAGAGCAAGAGCTTCTTTAAATCGTTTACTCGACTCGCCACCACCATAAATATCTGCGGTATCAATATAGTTGATACCTGACTCAACAGCTGCTTCGATTGCCTTAGCAGCATCTTCTTTCGATTTATCACTCATACGCATAATACCTAGCGCAACTTGTGATGCATTCATGCCACCAATATTAATTTTCTTCAAAATAACACTCCTTCATTCGATAATTGTAAGCCTTTACACAAACATGTTAGCACTTTATTACCGGAATTCCTATTCATACATTTTAGAGTTTAATAACTGGCGCCACCAAATGAACAATCCAATGCCTAACATCACAGTTGTCCAAATTAAGAATACGTTGATAATGTGAACCGCAAATACTGCTCCAATTAGCCAAATAGCAAGCATTACAACATCATTTACAAACATTTGCTTCAAGTTATTTTGATTAAGTGGATACGTGAAAATAACTACTTGTAATCCGCCTAAGAATCCTAGCAGTCCCAATGTTGTTAATAAAATTGTTTGGAAGCCAGCTAACTCACCTTGTGAGAACAATTCAATTACGGCTGTAACTAAGTCCAATCCGACAAAGATAAAGTAATGAACGTTAATTAACGTAATTCCAGCTGTGTGTGGTAATTTACGATTAATGCCTAGATCATAAGTCATCATGTAGAAGCCAAATAATATAACTGTAATTAAAAAGTACCAAACTGATACTAATTCCAGGTGATGAACATTGATTGAAGTTGCTACGGCAATGATCGATTCACCAAACAATAGCAACGTAAATAAAGAATAGCGTTCAGTTAAATGCTCAAATTTGGCTGGAAAGTTTTGTAGCGTTTCCTTCATAAAAATTGGTACAACATTAGCCACAATAAAACTAACTAGGTAAATAAAGAAACGGTTTAGATAACTTGTGAATGGAATGATAGTGATTGCACCAGTTATGCCACAGATAAATAATAGCCCAGCTAGTTCCATTGCTAGTAGTCTTTGATGTTTATGCTCCAACCGCATCCCCTGCACCACATACTGTAATCCAATACTTAGTAGCAAAATCGATGTACTCCCAGCGAAAGTAACATGCGTCGAAGCAAAATTCGTAGTTAAGGACTGCGACAGGATAATTACCCAAAACATATCAAATATCATAAACGCCGTATTCAAAATGTTGTTTGTAAAGAAGCGGTTCGCGTACACAGTCTGATACGTCCAAACTGTCCAGAAAACAAAAAACATCATCAAGAATTCAGCTAGATTTAATAGTGGAATGTGTTCTTCATGAACCACATGCAAAACCGTGGTGATCTTGCTAATTGCATATGCAAAAATCAAATCATAAAACAGTTCCAGATTAGAAACTTCGGCAGACTGTCTAATTATTTTTTTCATCTGTATTTGACCCTCATTTATCAAAATTTTTACTTACTTAATGTTTATATAACCTGAATATTAATGTGTCAATCATAAAAATGTGTGAAATAGGTCCTCAAACGGTATTTTTACAGGATTTAAATCAAAAAATGCTAGATACTTTTTTATCTTTACGTTGTATAATATAAAGATAATTAATTTTAGAAATGGGGAATGATTTTTGGACAGCGGACAGATAATTAGCAACCTTATTGTTATGCTGATTACTTTTATTTTGGCCTACTTCTTCGTAGCCGCCGAATTTGCGCTCGTACAAAGCCGCTTAAGTGCACTTGAAGAAGCGGAAAAGAATGCAACTAGTACAAGACGACGAAAGAAGTTCCAACTTGCCATCCAAATGGTGCAACGTTTAAATGAATATTTATCAACAACACAGGTAGGTACTTCAATCTGTGGGATTATCCTAGGTTGGATTGGTGAATCCACCGTTGAGTTCTTCATTGTGAAGGGCTTTGGTGAAACACATTTGATCAATTCAGCTTCACTTCATTTAGTTGGAGCGATTGTTGGTGTCTTACTTCTAACATATTTGGAAGTTGTTATTACCGAAATCGTACCAAAGAACATTAGTATCGATATTCCAATTAAAGTTTTAATGTGGGTTGTTACTCCCCTTCATTACTTCCATACCATTTTCTACCCATTCGTTTGGTTGTTAAATGTATCGGCCAACGGAATCGTACGATTATTCGGAATGAAGCCTGCTGATGAGAACGCTGAAGTATTTTCACAAGCTGAAATTCTTAGCCTTTCAAAAAATGCTGTTACTAGCGGTGAACTTGAAGAAAATGATTTAGTTTATATGCAACGTGCTTTTGATTTCAATGATAAAGTTGCTAAAGACATTATGATTGATCGAACACAATTAGTTGTTCTTGATGTTAATACAACCGTTGACGAAGCTGTTAAGCAATACCTACAAAGTCGTTTCAGTCGCTTCCCAGTTGTTGCTAATAACGATAAAGATAAGATTCTTGGTTACGTTTATAACTACGATTTAATTCGTCAAAGCCAAGTTGATGGCAAGATTTCTGTTAGCAAGTTGCTTAGAAATTCCATCACCGTCCCTGAAAGTTTGCCTTTACAAGATGTCTTACAAAAGATGCTTTCAAAGCAAACACCAATTTCAGTTGTTGTTGACGAATACGGTGGTACTAGTGGAATTATCACTGATAAAGATATCTACGAAGAAGTCTTCGGTACTATCCGAGACGAAGTCGATGATGTTTCTGGTGATTATATTCATAAGGAATCTGATAACCTCTACAAGATTAGCGGTAAGATGACCGTTTATGACTTTGAACGTTACTTTGGAATCGACGTTCCTGACTTTGAGGAAGAAGATGTTGTAACTCTTGGTGGTTACGTCATTGATAACAAACCTGAAATCAAAGTGGATGAACATGTTCGAATTCAAAACTATGACTTCCAAGTCTTAGATAACGAAAACGCTCATATCGACTGGTTCTTAGTACATAAGCTAGAACCTGATGAACTTGCAAATGTTGAACCAGTTGTTGAAGAACACGGGTTTGATGAAGAAGATTAAATTTAAAAATAAAAGCACTCATGAAATTGCTGTTGTTGCGCTCGGCCCTGTCAAGTTG